>CAYRFX010000011.1:0-42497 GCA_964423665.1 uncultured Bacteroidaceae bacterium
TACAGCCGCCTGCGTATTGCGGCTTTGGCAGATCAAGAACTATCTGTCACCACCATGGGCTTTACTCCCGCAGGAGCGACCTCTGAAGCAACAGCGGCATATACCCTCACCACTGATAACAACGGCAATGCCTTCCTTTATGGCGTGTTTTCGGAAGGGGCAACGGTAAGTGTGAATCATGGCGATGTGGTTCTTAAAGATTATACCTTCACTGCAGAGAAGAACCCCAATGGCACAGAACACAATAAGAGCTATGCGTTGGATGCAAGACCTATCATCGACGGTACATTGGGTGACGATACTGATGTAACCGATGACGATATTACAGCTTTGGTAGGAAAAATCAAGAATTATGTGGATAACGGAATCAGCACGATTATCGTAACGGGAGAAGAACCGGCTAAAATCACTGTGGGCGAGGGCAAAAACAGCTACACTACTACTGCTATTGGTGAAGCAATTTTTCGCTTGACGGGCAGTGATTATTATGACACAGACGATCCATATAACGGCACGATTGATTTGATTCTTCCCGATGTAACGGAAATCGTAGATTATGAGTTTCAAAGCGCATATGCCCTTAACAGCATCAACCTTCCCAAAGTAACCACTGTGGGTACCGACGCTTTTTATAGATGTGAGTATTTGCAAGAATTGACGTTCGGTTCGGTAGTTACTTTAATAAAAAGCGAACAGGCTTTCAATTCCGTTGGAAAGTATGTCGATGGTGGTTACTGTGATCTTGTTCTGAATCGCGGACAAGCGAATGCCGCAACAGAGTATCAGCCGGACGTCCAAAACAAGATGTGGTGGAAACTCTATTGGAAGAGCATTACACTTATATAACCCCACCGGCGAGTGTGACGAATGTAGAATCAATCAATAACCTATAGGGCAGGCGGGCTTGACCACCCTCCTGCTCACCAACCTCCCAAGCCGGGCGGGAGATGTAAGTGCTCGGCAAGAGTATTAACATACTCAAAAACACGCCAGCCTCACGTTGCAGTGATGTAGCGTGAGGTACAAGCAGCCCGCCATTTCTTGACGGGCTGCAATTAGATAAGATGAGCTTATGAAACAGAACAATGAAAGCATTACACCCTTGCGAAAATACATCTCCGTCACGGCGGATGTTCCATCCGCTGTAGCTGAGTATCAGGGTCTGTGACCCGTAAATAATTTCCCGTCCGTCCCGGCGGATATGTCCTATCCGCCGTTTTTTTGAGTATCAGGGTCTGCGACCCGCAAGAATAAATACTTTTATTAGGGGATTATAAATCCCCGACTTCAGCATCATCGGATTGCAAATCCGATGAGACGAAGTGCAAATAATCGCTGTATCTTTTGAAAAATTGATGTAGGTGTAGTATTTTAGCAACAAACATCACTTACCGTTATGGGACGTATACTATCAGAACTCTATTTCGTAACCACCACCGTCGTAGATTGGGTGGATATCTTTACGCGCCCCAAATACAAGCATATTGTGATTGATTCGCTTGCGTATTGCCAACAGAATAAAGGGCTTAAAATATATGCCTGGGTGCTCATGAGCAATCACCTGCATATGATAGCATCAGTGGAAGGTGAACATGCCATTGCTGATGTGATGCGTGACTTCAAGAAATATACCAGCAAACATGTAGTGGCAGAACTGCTGGATGACCTGAAGGAATCACGCCGTGAGTGGATGCTCGACCGTTTCAGCTTTTCAGCAGCCAACGACAGTAAAACAACCAACTATAAGCTGTGGCAAGATGGTTATCACCCTGAGTTGCTATACACGGATGATTTCTATCGCCAGAAATTAGACTATATACATAATAATCCCGTTGTTCAAGAGATTGTCACTAGTCCTGAAGACTATCTCTACAGCTCTGCTAAGGACTATGCCGGAGAGAAAGGGCTGATAGATGTGATAATAGAGAGATAAAGGGATTTCAAATCCCTACCTCAACTCCCTCGGGTTGCAAACCCGAGGGGACAAAATACAATAGATGTCTCACATACGTTCGACATGAAAGTCAATTCAAAAAAGACTTGAAGCGGATACAAAACAGGCCCGACAAAATACAACATCTTAAAGAAGTTCTTCAACTGTTAGAGAATGCCCGTCCCGGCGGATATGTCCTATCCGCCGTTATTGCGTGTCAGGGTCTTTGAATTGTCCCCCGAAGTTAGGGGAGGTGTTTGATATTTTAACAATAAGTAGTTATGGTAAATACCATACAGCCCGGTGCATTCACTTGCATTGGGGCTTTTTTATGCAATTATAATAATGTAATAGTTGTGAGATGTGAAAATTTATATTAACTTTGCCACTGCAAATGCGGGCGTGCCCGCGCACATATATTCATTGTAATTGGCTAAAATTAAAGAGATAGCGGCTGCCCTTGAAATGTTCGCGCCTCTGCCTTTGCAAGACGGTTTCGATAATGCCGGCCTGCAAGTTGGATTAACAGATGCGGAAGTTACAGGGGTTTTATTGTGTCTTGATGTAACAGAACAGGTTGTAGATGAAGCTGTTGCGTTGGGGTACAATCTTATTGTGTCTCATCACCCACTTATTTTTTCTCCCCTTAAAAGAGTAACCGGCGGCACATATGTGGAGCGTTGTGTTATTAAAGCTCTTTCCAATGGCGTGGCAATCTATTCGGCACACACCAATTTGGATAATGCGCAGGGTGGTGTGAACTATCGCATCGCAGAGAAACTGGGGTTGCAGAATGTGAAAATTCTTGTTCCCAAAGAGGGTGCTTTGCTTAAATTGTCGGTCTATGTGCCTGTGGCTCACGCCGATGCTGTGCGCAGTGCTTTGTTTGCCGCGGGTTGTGGCAATATAGGCAATTATGGTTCGTGCAGCTACAATGTTGAGGGCTTTGGCACGTTTGAGGCGGGCGAGGGGGCAAATCCTTTCTGTGGCTCGGTTGGCAGCTTGCATAAAGAGGAGGAGGTGCGCATAGATACCATTATGCCGGCGTATATAAAGAGCCGTGCGGTGAAGGCGTTGTTGGCTGCTCACCCTTATGAGGAACCTGCTTTTGATATTTATCCCTTGCAGAACAGCTGGGATAGCGTGGGTGCGGGTGTTATTGGCGACCTGCCTGCCGAAACTGCCGAAACTGCCTTTCTGCAACAGGTAAAAGAGACTTTTGCGGTGGGTTGCGTGCGTCACACAACCTTGCTTGGCAAGCCTGTGAGGAGGGTGGCTCTCTGTGGCGGTGCAGGTGGCTCGTTTGCCGGTGCTGCCTTGGCTGCCGGTGCCGATGTGTATATCACAGGCGAGGCGCGTTATCACGACCTCTTTAACTACGATGGTAAGATGGTTGTTGCCGTGACAGGGCACTACGAGAGCGAGCAGTTTACAATGGAGATATTCAAGGAGATTATATTGGGGGCTTGCCCGCAGGTGGCGGTAAAAATGACATCGCACTGCACAAACCCCGTGCATTATATGTAATTTTTAACTTTAATATAGAATAAATTATGGCAAAGAAAGATCCTGCTGATTACACAGTGGAAGAGAAATTGAAAACTCTTTATGAGTTGCAGACAATCCTTTCGGAGATTGATAAGATTAAGATTCTTCGTGGCGAGCTTCCTTTGGAGGTAAAAGACCTTGAAGATGAGATTGTGGGTCTTGGTACCCGCATTGAGAATATCACCGGCGAGATTAAGACTGTGCGCGAGAATATTGTTGCTTTCCGCGAGGAGATGGAAAAGGCAAAAAAGAATATTGAGAAATATACTGCCGACCAGAACAATGTGCGCAATAACCGCGAGTTCGACCTCTTGAACAAGGAGATTGAGTATAATAACCTTGTTATTGAGCACGACGAGAAGAAAATTAACGAGGCTCGTGCTCAAGAGAAATATAAGAATGAAGAGCTTGAGAAGGCACAGAACATGCTCGAGGAGCGCAAAAAAGACCTTGAGATGAAACGTACCGAGCTTGAGGAGATTGTTACCGAGACAAAGGCTGAGGAGGAGAAGCTCCGCGAGCAGGCTCGTGACCTTGAACTGCTCATAGAGCCCCGTTTGCTCGCATCGTTCAAGCGTATCCGCAAGAGTACACGCAACGGTTTGGGTATCGTTTATGTGGATAGAGATGCTTGCGCCGGCTGTTTCAGCAAGATTCCTTCGCAGCGTCAGCTTGATATTCGCATGCGCAAGAAAATCATTGTGTGCGAGAACTGCGGTCGCATTATGATTGACCCCGAACTCGCAGGTGTGCAGGCTACACAGCCGGTTGAGGCTCCTGCACCCAAGAAACGCGGTATTCGCCGTGCAAAGGCTGAGTAATATTAGTTGAATAATGATTATACTCATTAAAGGGGCTGCATAAATGTACTTTTTGATGCAGTCCTTTTAATTCTTTTTATAATAGAAAACAATGAGGAAAAATACTATTATGCAATTTGTGTTGTTTTTTGCAACACTGCTTTTTGCATTACCGACTGTTGCGCAAACAGAGAGCGTGGTAACCTTGTCGGGTAATGCCTATGTGACAGCTACTCCCAAAGGCGAGCGAGGGAAACATATGGCGTTCATTGACGACCGCCACTGCGAGATGCGCAACTGGAATAGCACGGAAACGGTGATAAGCTTCTACTTAAAAGCAGAGAAGATTGGCAAAATGAGTGTTGCGCTCAAGGCAAAAGGGCACTCGCAGATAGAGGTCTCTCTCTTGGGGAAGAAGAAAAAGATAAAACTCAGCAGCGACACTCTGGTGCGTGTGAAGGTTGGAACATATAAGGTGAAGACGCCCGGATATGTGAAAATAGATATTCGCGGTGTGGAGATAAACGATGGAGATTCTTTTGGTAATATTGCTGCTGTTATTGTTGGTGGCAAGGTGGCTCCTGTTGTATGTGTTGCCCCCGAGTTCAGCACCCACTTTGGACGACGTGGTCCCTCGGTGCATCTGGGATATGTTTTCCCCCGCGAGAATGTCGAATGGTTCTACAACGAGGTTGTTGTGCCAGAGGAGGGTGATATTCCCAGCAGCTACTATATGGTTTGCGGCTTTGGCGAGGGCTACTTTGGAATGCAGAACAACACTCCTCACCGGAGAAGGGTGCTTTTCTCTGTGTGGAGCCCCTATGAAACCGATAATGCTGCCGAAATACCCGATTCCCTGCGTGTTACACTTCTTAAAAAGGGTGAGGGCGTAAAAGTACAGGATTTTGGTAATGAAGGGTCCGGTGGTCAGAGTTATATGCACTACGACTGGAAAGCCGGTGAGGTTTGCCGTTTTCTTATGGGAATAAAACCCGATGGCAATGGCAATACCATATACACAGCCTATTTCTTTGACAATGCACAGGGCAAGTGGCGTCTTGTTGCCTCTTTCCGCCGCCCGGAGATTTCTACATGGTACACCGGCGCACACTCCTTCCTGGAGAACTTTAATCCTGTGATGGGTTATATAAACAGAAAAGCCTGTTACGGTAACCAATGGGTGCGTACCGCAGATGGCAAATGGCTGCCCGTGACAAAGGCACGATTTACTTGCGACGCAACAGGGCGTAACAAACATCGTCTCGACTATGCCGGCGGTGTCGAGGGTGAGAACTTTTTCCTCACTATGGGTGGTTTCTTTGACAATTATATGAATGCCGATACCGATCTTCAGCGTAAAGGTAACACCACTGTGGCTCCCGATATTGATTTTTCTACACTTGAATAGTATAAAATTTGTTGATAATATTTTCTCTTTTATCGGGTGTATTAGGCGGTAAATGACTACCTTTGTGCCCCAAATAATAAGAATAATAAAGTATAAATAATTTATGAAACGCGACAATAAAATTTTTCAGTTAATAGAGATGGAACAGCGTCGCCAGCTCAAAGGTATCGAACTTATCGCTTCGGAGAACTTTGTGAGCAATGAGGTGATGCAGGCTATGGGTTCTTGTTTGACAAATAAATATGCCGAGGGTTACCCCGGAAAACGTTATTATGGCGGTTGCGAGGTGGTTGATATTGTTGAAGATATTGCCCGCGAGCGTCTGAAAGAACTCTTTGGTGCCGAATGGGTTAATGTGCAGCCTCACTCGGGTGCACAGGCTAATGCGGCTGTATTCCTCGCTGTGCTTAATCCCGGCGATAAATTCATGGGCTTGAACCTTGCTCATGGCGGTCACTTATCACACGGATCTGCCGTTAATACATCGGGTCTCATCTACACTCCTTGCGAGTATAACCTGAACCCCGAAACAGGACGTGTCGATTACGACCAGATGGAGGAGGTTGCTTTGCGTGAGCGTCCCAAGATGATTATCGGTGGTGGCTCGGCTTATTCTCGTGAGTGGGACTACAAACGCATGCGTGAGATTGCCGACAAGGTGGGCGCTATTCTTATGGTGGATATGGCACACCCCGCCGGTCTCATCGCAGCAGGCTTGCTCGATAATCCTGTTAAGTATGCCCATGTTGTTACTTCAACCACTCACAAGACTTTGCGTGGTCCTCGTGGTGGTGTGATTATCCTGGGTAAGGATTTCCCAAATCCCTGGGGCAAGACTACTCCCAAGGGCGAGGTGAAGATGATGTCCCAGCTGCTCGACTCTGCGGTGTTCCCCGGCATTCAGGGTGGTCCGCTGGAGCATGTGATTGCAGCAAAAGCTGTTGCCTTTGGCGAGGCTTTGCAGCCCGAGTTCAAGGAGTATCAGGCACAGGTGCAGCTGAACGCTGCTACTCTTGCACAGGAGTTGATGGATCGCGGGTTCGGTATCGTATCGGGTGGAACCGACAACCACTCAATGCTTGTTGATTTGCGCAGCAAATATCCCGACCTCACAGGTAAGGTTGCCGAGAAAGCTCTCGTTTCTGCCGATATCACAGCCAACAAGAACATGGTGCCTTTTGATTCACGCAGTGCATTCCAGACCTCGGGTATTCGTTTGGGTACTCCCGCTATCACCACCCGTGGTGTTAAAGAGGATATGATGCCGTTCATCGCAGAGATGATTGAAACGGTGCTCAATGCTCCCGAAGATGAAAAGGTTATTGCTGCTGTGCGTCGCAAGGTTAATGAGACTATGGCTGAATATCCTTTGTTTGCTTATTAATACAGAGGTATCCTATAAACACAGCAAGCCGCTTCATTGTGAAGCGGCTTGCTGTGTTATTAATTCGGCTTTTTGCAAAGAACGTGCTTAAAACAGAGATTTAAGAACAAAGAACAATACGGGAACCGCCAAAGAAGGCAACATGTTTATAGCCTTGCAGTCCTTAATACCCAAAATGCTGAACCCCGATGCCGCAATCAAAACACCACCCACAACAGATATTTCCGTAACAAGCGGGGCAGGGATTATATTGCCCGCCAATAGCGTGAGCAGATATATGGCACCTTGCCACAAGAAAAGCACGGGAGCTGCCCATAACATCCCTATGCCATAAGTGGTGGCAAGAACTGCCGATGTTACAAGGTCTAATGTGGCATTCGTGAAAAGATATGTGTTGTCGCCGTAGAGTGCGCTCATCACAGGACCTACAATGGACAGTGTTCCAATGCAATAAAGCAATATTCCTGTTGAAAGCCCCTGCGCAAGATTAGATGTTCCTATTCGTGAACTCAGCTTTTTGAAGCGCCCGTCAAGGTTGAGAATTGTGCCGGCAAGCCCGCCTATTGAAAGGCTTATTATAAATAGCACCGGATATTGGCTCTTGGGCAGATTGTTGCTCACGGCATTGAAGCCGAGGGCAACCGCTGCAAGTCCCATTGCGTTGAAAAGCACATATCGATATTCGTCTTTTATTCCTTTCTTGGCAAAGTGCCCAATTACGGTTCCCGTTATAATGGTTATTGTGTTTACGATAGTTCCAAGCATGGTTTAATTGTGTGTTAAAAGATGAAACCGACAGAGAACCCAAGCGTGCTGTTGTTTCTTTTGCTTGTGAAGATGGCGCCGCTCTCTTTGTCTGTGATGTTTGTTCTGCTCATAGATAGTTCCCAATCGTATGTTATATCGAGAAATACATTGAAGATTCTCACTCCCAATCCTATCTCCCAGTAGAGGTCGTGTTTGTCAAGCTCTTCAAATAGTTGTTCATGTTTGAAGTGTGAAAAATCCTGTTCGCTCAGCGAGGTGAGCACGAATTTTGCCCTCGGGCCGGTGAATACGCTCATTCCGTAGTCGTCGTAACTTATAAAATTATAACCCACGAGCAGGGGAACATGGATGCTGTAAGTGGTGAGGGCGTATTGCGCTGTGGGCGGTTGCACGCCTTCTTCCACTCCTGCTTCGTTGAACTCGAAATTGTAGCGCGTGATTCCGACTGCGGTTTCCGTTTGCAAATATAATTTCCCTTTTGTGACGCGCAGAAAGGGGGTTATGGTATATCCCACCTTGTTGCTCTGTATTGTGTTCTCGTTGAAGTTGTATCCCTCTATGTTGAACTCGGTATGGTTATACGTTATCGCCTGAAAACCGGCTTTTATGCCGTAATTCAGTCTTATTCGGTTGTCTATTGTATCTTGTGCGGCAACAGCAACGGCAAAATACAATAACGAGGTTAATATGAGCGCGCGCAATCTCATGGTCTATCTCTTTTTTACACTCCAACCGAAACGCCCGATAAACTCGCCCAGATGAAAATATTTGCCATGTGCATAAACAAGGGGATCGGCTGCCGATAAATCCCATTCGCCGGTTTCGGGGTTGAGGTATTTGTCATCTGCCTGCACGTTTACCACCTCGGCAATGAACATGTCGTGTGTGCCTAATGGTACAATGTTCTTTACTTTGCACTCGATGCTCAGCGGCGACTCCATGATGATGGGGGCTTTAATCTCTTTTGAGGGGCCATATGTGAGCCCGGTCTCTTTTGCCTTGTCATAATTCTTGCCCGAGCGCACTCCGCACCAGTCTGTTGCGCGTGCCATCTCTGCCGTTGTGAGGTTTATGACAAATTCCCCGTTCTCCTTGATGATGGGGTAGGAGTGTCGCTCGGGGCGCACTGAGATATAACACATTGCGGGGTTGGTGCATATGGTGCCCACCCACGACACTGTGAGCATGTTGTAATCGGCAGGGCTGTTGCCACAACTCACAATGACAGCGGGCAAGGGATATATCATAGTCCCGGGTTTCCAGCTTATCTTCATCACTTTTTTATTAAAGCAGTTCTACATTGCTCACATTTATCTCCTTCTCGCAGTAACGGCATTTGATGATACCGGTCTCGGGGTCGGTAACGTGGAAATGTGTTGCCATGGGCTCGTTGTTGGTGATGCAGGCAGGGTTGGCACATTTTACAATATTGTGCAGCTCGGCGGGCATCTTCACCTCTCTCTTCTCTACAACCTTATAGTTGCGTATTGTGTTCAATACAACTTTGGGGGCAACAAGGGAGATGCGGTTCACTTCATCGTCGGTGAAGTATTTGTCGGCAACCTTTATAAGTCCTTTCTTGCCGAGCTTTTTGCTTTCGAGGTTGTTGCCTATGGTTACGTTGCTGCTCATTTGCGGTATGTTGAGCAGGTTTACAACTGCAAATAATTTGTCTGCGGGAATATGGTCTATCACAGTGCCGTTGCACAGTGCCGATACTTGCAATGCCGGTTTTTCGTTGTTCATGGTTTTCAAATATTAATGTTTAACACGTCGCATATTAACGCCTCGCGCACATAAAGCCCGTTCTGTGCTTGCTGGAAATAGTAGGCTTTGGGGTTGTCATCTACATCGTATGCAATCTCGTTTACACGGGGCAGAGGGTGCAGGATTCTTAAATTGGGTTTGCTGCTCTCGAGCATGGCGTTTGTGAGGCGGTAGCAATTTTTCACCTTCTCATATTCCATGAGGTCGCTGAAACGCTCGCGCTGCACGCGGGTCATATAAATAATATCGGCGCTTGCAATTACCTCTTCGTTGAATTCTGTTGTCTCGGTGAAGGGTATATTGTTCTTGCGGCAGAATTCGCGGTACTCCTCGGGCATGTGCAGTTCCTCGGGTGCAATAAAGTGGAATGTGGGGTTGAAGTGGCGCATTGCGTGGAGCAGTGAGTGCACGGTGCGTCCGAATTTGAGGTCGCCCACAAGGTGAATGTGCAGGTTCTCCAATGTTCCCTGTGTCTTTTTTATGGAGTAGAGGTCGAGCATGGTTTGCGAGGGATGTTGGTTGGCACCGTCTCCTGCGTTTATGATGGGGCAGGGCGATACCTCGCTGGCATACCTTGCCGCGCCTTCAAGGCGATGGCGCATTACTATTGCGTCGGCATAATTTGCCACCATCATGATGGTGTCTTTCAATGTCTCGCCTTTGCTTGCAGAGCTTGTGGCTGCATCGCTGAATCCTATGACGCGCGCTCCCAAACGCATAGCCGCAGTCTCAAAACTTAAACGTGTGCGGGTTGAGGGCTCGAAAAAGAGCGAGCCTATCACCTTGCCTGCCAACACATCGCGATTGGGGTTCTCTTCGAATTTGCTTGCTGTGTCGAGCAACGAGAGAATCTTTTCGCGCGACAGGTCGTTGATTGATACCAAACTTTTGTTTTCCATGCTATTCTTTGTTTAATCTCTTAATTCTTGTTTTTCTCATGCATGCACTCTGCATTGGCAGTGTCTGACGGCTGTATAGAACTGTGCCGGCATTATTTTTGTAAAGATAAAGATAATCTTTGTAAAATAGAGTGCAAAAACGTAGATTTATTTGAAAAAATCACAGCGGTCGCTAAATTGGGCAATCATTGCTTTTTTTTTCAAATATTTGTTGTATTTTTGTAATCTGTTTTTTATACTGCGGAGTGTGCCGTTGTTGCACAGCCCCGTACAAGATTATAACACACGACTATTATGCTGAAAAAGATATTGATTTTCCTGTGGGCTTCAATGTTTGCTGTGATGCTGCTTGTTGCCGGTCTGTTCTTTGCTATTTCACAAGGGTGGATTGGTTATTTGCCCGATATAAACGAGTTGCAGAATCCTACCTATAAATTTGCATCGCAGGTTATCTCGGCTGATGGCAAAACACTCGGTACCTGGTCTTACAGCAAGGAGAACCGTGTCTTTGTCGATTACAAGGATATCTCCCCCAACCTAATAAAGGCTCTTATAGCCACAGAGGACGTGCGCTTTGCCAATCATTCGGGCATTGATGCAAAGTCTCTGCTGCGTGCTATTGTGAAGAGCGGTATTCTCATGCAGAGAAATGCAGGTGGTGGCAGCACCATCACCCAGCAGCTTGCAAAATTGTTGTACTCCGAGGTCTCGGGCAACAAAATGGAACGTCTCTATCAGAAACCCATAGAATGGGTCATTGCGGTGCAGCTCGAACGCCACTATACCAAGGAGGAGATTATCACAATGTATTTGAATAAATACGACTTTGGATATAATGCCGTGGGTATAAAGAGCGCGGCAAATGTGTATTTCGGCAAGCTGCCGAGCCAGTTGAATATTCAGGAGGCTGCAATGCTTGTAGGTATGTGCAAGAACTCTTCATTGTATAATCCGCGCCGTCGTCCCGAAAAGACACGCGACCGTCGCAATGTGGTGCTTGGGCAGATGATGAAGGCGGGTTACATCAGCGAAGAGCAATTCAACGAATTAAAAGAGACTGAGATGAAACTGGATTTTCACTCAGCCGACCACAAGGCGGGTATTGCCACTTACTTCCGCCAGTATTTGCGTGGCGTGATGACAGCCAAGAAACCTGTGAAAAAGAACTATCGCGGCTGGCAGATGCAGCAGTTCTATGAGGACTCCATCGACTGGGAGACGAATCCTCTCTTTGGCTGGTGTAATAAGAATAAAAAAGCCGATGGCAGCAACTATAATGTTTATACCGATGGCTTGAAGATTTACACAACCATAGATTCGCGCATGCAGACTTATATGGAGGAGGCTGTGCAGGAGCATGTTGCCGATTATTTGCAAAAGCGTTTCTTCGACTCCAAGAAAAAACAGAAGACTGCTCCATTTACCGAAAAACTCTCTCAGGAGGAGGTTGATAAGATTATGCGCCGTGCAATGCGCCAGAGTGACCGCTATATATCAATGAAAAAAGCGGGTGCAAGCGATGCCGAGATTGAAGAGGCTTTTAATACTCCCGAGGATATGAGTGTGTTTACATACTCGGGCATGAAAGATACGGTGATGACACCGATGGATTCGTTGAGATATTATAAATATTTCCTGCGCACGGGCGTGTTTTCTATGGACCCGCACTCGGGTGCTGTAAAGGCTTACGTCGGAGGTCCCAATTTCTATTACTTCAAGTATGATATGGCAAATGTGGGTCGCCGTCAGGTGGGTTCCACCATTAAGCCGTTCCTCTATTCGCTTGCCATGGAGAATGGGTTTTCTCCCTGCGATGAGACGCGCAATATTGAACAGACTCTTATTACGGAAGATGGCAAGTTGTGGAGCCCGAAGAATACCTCAAAATCGCGCTATGGCGAGATGGTGACACTGCGATGGGGATTGGCAAATTCAAACAACTGGATATCGGCTTATCTCATGAGCAAGCTGAATCCTTATACCTTGAAGAAACTGATTCATCAGTTCGGCTTGCGTAACAAGGAGATTGAGGCGACGCCTTCGCTCTGCTTGGGTGCTTGCGATGCGTCTGTGGGCGAGATGGTGAGCGCATATACAGCTTTTGTGGGCAAGGGAATACGCACGTTGCCGCTTTATGTTACGCGCATAGAGGATAATCAAGGCAACACTATTGCAACCTTCTCGGCACAGAAGAATGAGGTTATAAGCGAAGAGAGCTCTTATAAGATGATTGAGATGTTGCGTGCGGTGATAAACGAAGGCACCGGTGGTCGCATAAGGCGTATTTATAAGATTACTGCCGATATGGGTGGCAAGACCGGTACCACGCAGAATAACTCTGATGGCTGGTTTATGGGCTTTACTCCTAATTTGGTAACCGGTTGCTGGGTGGGCGGCGAAGACCGTGATATTCACTTTGACAGAATGAGCGACGGACAGGGTGCCTCTATGGCTTTGCCCATCTGGGGTTTATATATGAATAAGGTATATGGTGATGAGTCGTTGCCTTATTCGCAAAAAGATACATTTGACATTCCTCATGATTTTGACCCGTGTGCAAGCAAGCTTGCTCTTCCGCAGGACGATGAAGAGGAGGTGAAAATGGGTGGATTTGATGACTTTTTTCAATAATTAAGAGATATATGAGATTTGTAGGAATTATTCCGGCAAGATATGCCTCAACGCGCTTCCCCGGCAAGCCTTTGGCTATGCTGGGTGGCAAGCCTGTTATCCAGCGTGTTTATGAACAAGTGAAGGGTTGCTTTGACGACCTTTATGTGGCTACCGACGACGAGCGCATAAAAGAGTGTGTCGAGGCTTTCGGTGGTAACGTTGTGATGACTTCGGAGAACTGTAACAATGGAACGGAGCGTTGCTTAGATGCATACAGAAGACTTGCTCTCGATTGTGATGTGATTGTGAATATTCAGGGTGATGAGCCTTTTATTCGTCAAAAACAGGTGCAGGCTTTGATTGCATGTTTCGATAATGCCGATACCGATATTGCAACGCTCGTAAAGCCTTTTGAGAAAGCCGACGGCATGGAGCGTTTGGAATGTCCCAATTCTCCCAAAGTTGTTTTTAACGAAGAGGGTTTTGCTCTCTACTTCAGTCGTTCTGTTATTCCTTATCTGCGCGGCGTGGAAAAGAGCGAGTGGCTCGATAAACATGTGTTTTATAAGCATTTAGGAATTTACGCTTATCGTGCGAATGTGCTTGAAAAGATTACAATGCTACCCCAGTCGCCAATGGAAAAGGCTGAGTCTCTGGAGCAACTACGCTGGCTTGAGAATGGTTACAAGATTAAGGTGGGGATAACCGATATTGAGACTATCGGTATCGATACCCCCGAGGATTTGGAGCGGGCAAAAGAGTTTGCGGCCTCAATAGGTTTTGCCTGGAACGATTGATGTCTGTGATGCAACCGTTGCCGCCTAAAATCGAGCCTATGAGATTATCCCGTTTGGCACTGCCCGTTACGCGGGTGTTGCCGAATGGTGTTCCCTTGCATCATTTGCAAGGGGAGGATAAAGGTGTGGTGAGGCTCGATATTCTTTTCAAAGGAGGTTATGCGGTGCAGCATAAGCCGTTGCAGGCTCTTTTTACCAATAGAATGTTGCGCGAGGGCAGTGCGGGATATTCGGGCGCGGAGATTTCTCAAAAACTCGATTACTATGGCGCGTGGATTGATATGTACTCTTCGCAAGGGTGCAACCATATAATTCTCTATGTGCTTGCCAAGCATTTTCCTCGCTTGTTGCCTGTGGTGGCGGATTTTGTAAAGTCGCCTCTTTTCCCTCAGGATAATCTTGATGTTGTGCGCCGTAACAACAAGGCTCATTTCCTTATCAACAGCCAAAAGGTTGATGTTGTGGCACAACGCCATTTTGAACACTCTTTGTGGGGTGAGTCGCACCCGCTCGGGCAGTTTGTGCAGGCTGCCGACTATGATGCGATAACGCGTGAAGACCTGCTGCAATACTACGACGAGGTGTATTCTCATCGTAATTGTACCCTCTTTCTCTCTGGTACAAATGATGCTGCGGTGTTTGATGCTGTTGCAACCTCGTTCGGTAACGGAGAGTGGGGGCGTGCCGCTGCGGTTGATGTGAATATCCAGCCGCCGGCATCGCAACGTGGCTGTTTCAAAATAGAGATGGAGGGGGTGTTGCAGAGTGCTGTCAAGGTTGGTTGTTTTACCTTGCCGTCGTCTCACCCCGATTTCTTTGATCTTCGTTTTCTCGTTGTTCTGCTCGGTGGCTACTTTGGCAGCCGTCTGATGAGTAATATACGAGAAGAGAATGGTTTTACATATGACATTATCTCGGAGATTGATGCTTATGGCAAGGATAATGCTTTTATGATAAGTTCGCAGGCCGCCAACGAGTATGTGAAACCTCTTCTGGTTGAATTGTACAAGGAGATTGAACGCCTGCGCACCGATAGTATTCCCGCCCGTGAGGTGGAGCTTGTGCGCAACTATATCATGGGTGAGTTGTGCCGTGAGTATGAGGGCGTGATGGCAAAAGCCGAGGTCTTTGTAAACGCGTGGCTGTCGGGCGATGGATTCGATAGCGTGAATCGTTATATCGATGCCGTTAAGTCTGTTACCTCGCAAAGACTGCAGGAGGTTGCGCGTAAATATCTGTTGCGCGAGAATATGTTTGAGATTGTGGTGGGCGCATAATCATTTTTCTCCCTATCCCAAAATATTACTCCATTTTTTATTGTTTTATCAACATTCTTATTATATTTGCAGTAAACTGCAAATGAAAGAGACAGTGCTGAACAGGCAGGCTGTGCTTGTTGCGCTTCTCAATCTTCGCGGATAATGCTGCGTTGCGGTTTTTACTCATAAAAAGAATTTTTGATGAAACGAAATATATTAACTCTTTTATTCTTCTCTTTTGCGGCTGTCGTTTTTGCCCAAATAAGTTCGGAGAACCAATCGGCTGATGTTGCTGTGGTTGGTGACGAGAAGAACAAATCATTGCAAGAAGAATTTACTGCCAAAATAAAGAACGCGGCAGATGTGAAGGTGCTCACCCTCAAAGGTGGTATTAAGTATGAGGGGCAGGTGAAAGGTAAAAAACCTAACGGGTGTGGCAAGGCGTTGTATCCCAATGGGGATAGTTATATTGGCGAGTTTTCCCGTGGCGTGCGTCAGGGGCAGGGTGTATATACCTACAAGGATGGCGAGCGTTACGAGGGTGCATTTGTTGATGACCGCCAGCATGGCAAAGGGGTATTCCTGTTTAACGATGGCAGGCGCTACGACGGCTTTTGGGAACTCGATTACATGCACGGCTATGGCAAGATGGAGTATCCCAACGGCGATATCTATGTAGGCACATGGAGCGAGGATAAGCGTAGCGGCACAGGAAGTTATTTTTATAAAAACGGAGCATCGTACAGCGGCGAATGGCTTGCCGACAGATACAACGGCATGGGAACATTCATCTGGAGCGACAATAGTAAATATGTGGGTGGTTGGAAAAACGGCTTGCGCCACGGCGAGGGTGTCTTCTACTATATAAACGGTGATGTTTATAGCGGTGGTTGGGCGAATAACCTGCGCCACGGCAAGGGTGAATATCTGTATGCCGACAGTAGCAGATATGTTGGCGACTATGCCAATGGCTATTGGAATGGCAAGGGTGTTTATACGGCGACCGACGGAACCCGTTACGATGGCGATTTCAAAGCCGGCATGCGCAACGGACACGGCAAAATGTATTATCCCACGGGCGCCCTCTATGATGGGCATTGGAAAGATAATCTCCGTGCTGGCAAGGGAAAATATACATGGGCAAACGGTGATGTGTATGAGGGCGATTGGAGCGATGATATTATGAACGGCGAGGGTATGCTGCGCCTGGTAAACGGCGTGAAATATCGTGGCGGTTTTCTCAATGGAGAGGAGCATGGGCACGGTGTTGCTGTAGATGCCGACGGAACCCGCTACGAGGGAACCTTTGAGGAGGGGCAGCGCGACGGGAAATTTATTGTTAAGGATGCCGAAGGAAAAGTTGTCCGCGAGTGTGTCTATAACATGGGAACAATAAGCAATAAATAAAACAAACATAAAAACGACAGACTATGATTCTCGATTCACTTAAAAATTTGAAAAACTACGAAGGGTTACACCCTAATTTTAAGAAGGCTATTGACTTTATCTTGAACAGCGACTTGAAGAATCTTCCTCTCGGTCGTAATGAGATTTGCGGTGATGAGGTCTTTGCCAATGTGATGGAGGCTAAGCCTCGCACCAAAGAGGAGGTACCAGTGGAAGTGCATCGCAAATATATTGATATCCAGGTTCCGATATCGGGCGACGAGGTTATGGGATATATTCCCCTTGAGCAGCTGCCTGCTGCCGATTATAGCGATGCCGATGATGTAACTCTCTATCCCGTGGGCATGTTGGCTGCAAGCTATTTCGAGGTTAAGAACTCAATGTTCACAATCTTCTTCCCGCAAGATGGTCACGCACCCGCTGTAACTCCGGTGCCTGTGAAAAAGGTGATAGTGAAAGTTGCTATTTGATTCTTTTTTTATTTAATTCAGCAAATACTAACCTAAATTTATAACTGACTATGCTGAAACTTGTTGAACGCGATGGTTATTTGGCTCCCTTTAACCTTGATATCGATGCTCGTTATCGTTATTTCTTGAAGAGGGAAAGAGAACTGACAAAGAACGGCCGACAGACATTGTCGAGCTTCGCTTCGGGTTATCTCTATTTTGGTTTGCACAAAACCGCAACGGGGTGGGTGTTCCGTGAGTGGGCTCCCAATGCAACCAAAATTGTGCTTATTGGCGATTTCTCTAATTGGGAGGAGTTGCCCGAATATGAGCTTAAACAGCTTGCCGGTGGCGTGTGGGAACGTCGTCTGCCCAAGAAGGCGTTGCAGCATGGTCAGCACTATAAGATGAAGGTCTATTGGAACGGTGGCTGTGGAGAACGTATTCCTGCATGGGTGCGTCGTGTGGTTCAGGACGATGCAACCAAGATTTTCAGCGCACAGGTGTGGGCTCCCGATGAGGAATATGTGTTTAAGAATAAGAAATTCACCCCCAAACGCACTCCCTTGCTTATCTATGAGTGTCATATAGGTATGGCGCAAGAGGAAGAGAAGGTGGGTACATACCGCGAATTTAAGGATAATGTGCTCCCGCGTGTGGCTGCAGATGGCTACAACTGCATACAGATTATGGCAATTCAGGAGCACCCCTATTATGGCAGCTTCGGTTATCATGTATCAAACTTTTTTGCAGCATCTTCACGTTTCGGTACTCCCGAAGAGTTGAAAGAACTTATTGATGCTGCTCACGGCATGGGTATAGCAGTGATTATGGACCTTGTTCATTCACACGCCGTTAAGAATGAGATGGAGGGGCTTGGTTTGCTCGATGGCGACCCTGCGCAATATTTCCACAGCGGCGACAGGCGCGTGCATAATGCTTGGGATTCGCTCTGTTTCAACTATGGCAAAAACGAGGTTGTTCACTTCCTGCTCTCGAACTGCAAATATTGGCTCGAAGAGTTCAAGTTCGACGGCTTCCGTTTCGATGGTGTAACATCTATGATATATTATAGCCACGGTTTGGGCGAGGCTTTCTGTAGTTATGCCGACTACTTCAACGGGCATCAAGACGGTGATGCAATATGCTACCTCACGCTTGCCAACAGGCTTATTCACGAGGTTAATCCCAAGGCTATCACTATTGCCGAAGAGGTTTCGGGAATGCCGGGGCTTGCTGCTCCAATTGCAGATGGCGGCTACGGGTTCGACTATCGCATGGCAATGAATATTCCCGATTTCTGGATTAAGATTATAAAGGAGCGTCGCGACGAGGATTGGAAACCGTCGGAGATATATTGGGAATTGACAAATCGCCGTAAAGACGAGCAGACGATATCTTATGCCGAGAGTCACGACCAGGCGTTGGTGGGTGATAAAACTATCATCTTCCGCCTCATAGATTCCGATATGTATTGGCACTTTAACCGTGGCGATGAAACCGGCACGGTTACACGCGGTATTGCATTGCACAAGATGATTCGTTTGATGACGCTTGCCACAATCAATGGCGGTTATCTGAACTTTATGGGTAATGAGTTCGGGCATCCCGAATGGATTGATTTCCCGCGTGAAGGCAATGGCTGGAGTCACAAGTATGCCCGTCGCCAGTGGAGTCTTGTGGATAACCCCAATTACAACTACACATTGCTTGGCAAGTTCGATGAGGAGATGATGAAACTCATAGGTGGGGTGCGTAACTTCCAGAATCGCCCTGTGCAGGAGATATGGCACAACGATGGCGACCAGGTGCTCGCATTCTCGCGCAAGGACTTGATATTTGTGTTCAACTTCAGCCCTACGCGCTCGTTTACAGATTATGGTTTGCTTGTGCCCGAGGGTTCATACTCTATTGTACTCAATACCGACTCGGCTTGCTTTGGTGGCAATGCACTGGTCGATGAGACACAGACACACTTTACACAATATGACAAACTGCATGCACGCCGTAAGAAGGGCTGGCTTATGCTTTATCTGCCCGCCCGCACTGCGCTTGTGCTGAAAAAGAATAAGGAATAATGAGAAACTCCGGGGAGAAACGTTTGCAGAACTTTATCACGGTATTCTGTACCTTGGCTTTTGCAATATTCAGTTATACCTTTGTTGCAATATATAAATCGCCACTTATCGAGATAGTGTATGATGGTGTTGCAACCGGTAAATTGCAGTATAACGGATATATTCTCTCCGGCGTGGTAACGGCTGTTCTCGTTGGCTTGGCGTTGTGGCTTAACCGCTTTGCCAAGTACCAACGTGAATGGACGGCTATGGCGTTCCTTCCGTCGGCACTGATATTGGCTTTTATAACCGATATTGAGCGTTCTGTGTTTTGTGGCGGTGGCTCTTTTGTAGGCTGGGTGTGGATATTTGTTGCAGGCATTTTGTTCTACATCTTTCTCTCTTTCCTTCTTGGGCGCATGCTTTTTGAGAAGATAAAGAACCCTACCATGGTTGCCAATCGCATAGTGTGGCGCAATCTTATTCTGCTCACAATTACCTTTATGTCTATCGGTTGTTTGTCGGGTGGAGATAAGAATTTTATGCGCGAGGCTATTCAGTACAAATATTATCGGAATGGCGATGTGGAAGCCGCGCTCTCTGTGAGTGCACGTTCACCGCTTGCATCGCCGCAACTGACAGCCCAGCGTGCTTATCTTCTCTCGCTCAAAGGGGAACTGGGTGAACGTCTCTTTGAGTTTCCGCAGTATTATGGCGCCGAGGGCATTTTGCCCTCTGTGGTGCGTACTGCGCCTATTGTGCCCGATACTGTCTATGCTCACATTGGGCTGAAACGAGATTCGTCGGAGAATGCAGTGGAGTATCTTGTTCGTGCGGTGTCGTGTGATAGCGTTGGTATTGCTGCACAGGAATATTACCTTTCGTCGTTGCTCTTGGAGCGCCGTCTTGTGGATTTTGCCGATAAGGTTTTTGAATTTTACAATGTGGGTGATGCCGATGGGCTTCCCAAACATTACAAAGAGGCTCTTGTTCTTTATTCTCATATAGTTCCCGATTATCCTCTTTCAATGGATGCCGGTGATATGCGCTCTTCTCTCAAAATAATGATTGCGGAGGCTGCCGAGAAGGGCAGCTTATTCATGCACTCTGCGCGTGCACAGGATGAGTATGGCGGCACATATTGGTGGTATTTCCTCTATGGGGAATAACACCTGTTTTGCGTTTTTTTAGTAGTAAAAAATCGCGGTGTCGTAGATAGTTTTCCCATTTTCGCTATTTATCGTTTTTTTTCTTTTGCTTTATGAAAAAAGCAGAATATATTTGCATAGAACAAATGCGTTGAGCAATACTTGATGCGTTTGTGTATGGCGATGAATATCAGTTATGATAGTATAGTTTTTTCTTAGTTGTTTAGTAAATGTTGGAAGTGCTGCTTTGTGAAAAGCGGCACTTTTATTTTGTTTCGTTTTTATGGAATTCCATTTTTGCGAAAAAACAGATAAAAAACATGTTTTTGGTGTAAAAGTTGATGGATAATGAGAGAAATAACAATAAATTATATTAATTTTGTAATTCTAAATATTAAAAGACTCGGGTGGCTTTTTGCTTTTTGCAAATACAATGCGCAATGGGGCAAAAAGTTGATGTTTAGTACTGATGATAAGGAAATATTAATATAAAAAATATATGGAAAATAAAATTCAAGAATTGACCGAAAAAATCTATGCCGAAGGTGTAGAGAAAGGAAAAGCCGAGGCTGAACGTATTGTGGCGGAAGCGCAGGCAAAAGCCGAAGCTATTGTTAAAGAGGCACAAGAGAAGGCCGATGCCGTGGTTGCAGCAGCTGCAAAAACCGCCGAAGAGATGAGCGCAAATACACGCTCGGAACTTAAACTCTATGGCGCACAGGCAGTGGGTGCATTAAAGTCGGAGGTTGCAACACTTGTTACCGACACTGTTGTGAAGGCTGCTGTGAAAGAGGCTGTGAGCGGTGATGCTCTTAAAGCTCTTATTGTTGATATTGTTTCTCGCTGGAGCGCAAATGAGTCTCTTGTTATTTCTGCTGCCGAGGCTGCAGAACTGAAAGCCTTCTTTGCTGCAAAGGCAAAAGGCTTGCTTGACAAAGGCGTGGAGATTAAGCAGGTTAATGGCGTGAAGACATCTGTTTCCATAGCTCCTGCCGATGGCTCTTACAAGGTTAATTTTGGAGAGGCTGAGTTTGAGGCTTTCTTTAAGTCGTTCCTTCGCCCCCAGATGGTTGAACTTCTATTTTCATAATCGATGAGCAGTTACTATTGCTTGGTTGCAGGCTTGCCCGATGTGGTTTTTGATGGCAGCAAGACGGCTTTCACCATAGACCGTTTCAGGGAGGAAGTTTATCCCATGCTCTCGCCCGCCGATGCAAAATGTATCAATCTCTTTTTCCTTGCGTGGGATAATGAGAATTTGATGAGGATTTTGCGTGAGGGTAGTGAGGTGGAACTATGTCGCACCGGTCTCTTCAGCAAAGAGGCTCTGCTCGATATAATAGCGCAGGCTAAGAGTGGCGATGCCCGTGATTCAAAGGTGCCCGCATATATATATGATTTTCTCACCCGTTATTTTGAGAACGAGCAAAATGCCGATAGCATGTGGCATGATGTGCTCAGTGCATACTATTATGCCTATGCAATAAAATCTCGGAACGAGTTTGTCAGCTCATGGTTTATATTCAATCTCAATGTGAATAACATACTTGTGGCAATGACTGCACGCAAATATAAAATGAATGTAGCCGATGTGGTTATCGGCGACAACGAGATTGCTCATGCCTTGCGCACTTCGAGTGCCCGCGATTTTGGTCTATCGGGTGCAGTTGATTATTTGGAGGCTGTGCAGCGCATGAGCGAGAATGATAAATTGCAAGAGAGAGAACATCAGCTTGACGAATTGCGCTGGGCGTGGCTCGACGACAACTCTGTATTCAATTATTTTACAGTGGAGAGGCTGTATGTGTTCTTGCAGAAACTCGATATATTGTCTCGCTGGGCAAAACTCGACAGCGAGACCGGCATGCAACGCTACAAAGAGCTTATTAACGAATTGAAGGGCGGCTTGGAACTGCCTGCTGTTTAAGAAAAGAAATTAAAAAAATAGATATATGGCAACAAAAGGAAAAGTAACCGGTGTTATATCCAATATGGTGCTGCTGGCTGTTGATGGTCCTGTGGCACAGAATGAGATATGCTACATAAAAACCGGTGGCGACCGTTTGATGGCAGAGGTCATTAAGATTAACGGCGCAAAGGTGTACGTTCAGGTGTTTGAGAGTACACGACGTTTGAAAATTGGTGAGGAGGCAGAATTTACCGGTCATATGCTCGAGGTTTCTTTGGCACCGGGTATGCTCTCCAAGAACTACGATGGTTTGCAGAACGACCTTGACAAAATGGAGGGTGTGTTCCTTAAACGCGGAGACTACACCAACCCTCTTGACGAGGATAAGATATGGCATTTCGAGCCGCTTGTAAAAGTGGGAGATGTTGTTGGCGCGGCTGCATGGCTCGGTAGCGTTGAGGAGAACCACCAGCCTCTTAAAATTATGGCTCCTTTTGCACTCGAAGGCAAATGGACAGTAAAGAAGATTGTTGCAGCCGGTGATTATAAAATTACCGATACCATAGCTGTTATTGCAAACGAAGCAGGCGAGGAAAAGGAACTGAATATGATTCAGAAGTGGCCTGTTCGTGTGGCTATGAGCGACTATAAAGAGAAACCCCGCCCCTTCAAACTGTTGGAGACAGGTGTGCGCACCATTGATACCCTCAATCCTATCGTAGAGGGTGGTACCGGTTTTATTCCCGGTCCTTTCGGTACAGGAAAAACCGTGTTGCAGCACGCAATATCAAAGCAGGCAGAGGCGGATATTGTTATTATTGCCGCCTGTGGTGAACGTGCAAATGAGGTTGTAGAAATCTTTACAGAATTCCCCGAACTGGTCGATCCTCACACAGGTCGCAAACTCATGGAACGTACAATCATCATTGCCAACACATCAAACATGCCTGTTGCTGCTCGCGAGGCCTCGGTTTATACAGCGATGACTATTGCCGAGTACTATCGCGCGATGGGCTTGCGCGTGTTACTCATGGCGGACTCAACTTCTCGTTGGGCACAGGCGTTGCGCGAGATGTCCAACCGCATGGAGGAGCTCCCCGGCCCCGATGCCTTCCCTATGGATATTTCGGCAATTATTGCCAACTTCTACAGCCGCGCAGGTTACGTTGTGCTCAATAATGACGAGATTGGTTCAATTACCTTCATCGGTACGGTATCGCCCGCAGGTGGTAACCTCAAGGAGCCTGTTACCGAAAACACAAAGAAGGTAGCACGCTGTTTCTATGCCTTGGAGCAGGAGCGTGCCGACAAGAAACGTTATCCCGCAGTGAACCCCATTGATTCATATTCAAAATATCTTGAGTATCCCGAATTTGGCGAGTATATCACAAACCGCATTGGCAATGGCTGGATTGAGATGGTAAACGAGGCTAAGACCCGTTTGTTGCGCGGTAAAGAGATTGCCGAGCAGATTAATATTCTTGGTGATGATGGTGTGCCTGTTGAGTATCACGTTACATTCTGGAAATCGGAGCTTATAGACTTTGTGGTGTTGCAGCAAGATGCGTTTGACGAGATTGACTCGGTTACTCCGCTTGAGCGTCAGCAGGCTATGCTTGAGATTGTATCGGGTATCTGCCGCTCTGAATATGAGTTTGCCAACTTCCAGGAGGTTACCGATTTCTTCAAGAAGGTAATCAACATCTGCAAGCAGATGAACTATTCCGAATATAAATCGGAAAAATACAGCAGCTACCTCGCTTCTCTCGAAGAGTTGTTGCAAACCCGCAAGGCTTAATATTAAATAATGTAAGATTATGGCAACAGAAGCATTTCAAAAAATATATACAAAGATAAATGCCATCACAAAGGCAACCTGTTCACTCAAGGCAACAGGCGTGGGCTATGACGAATTGGCAACAGTGAATGGCAAGCTGGCACAGGTGGTGAAAATCATGGGCGATGAGGTTACCTTGCAGGTGTTCGAGGGAACAGGCGGTATCCCCACCAATGCCGAAGTGGTATTTATGGGCAAGGCTCCCTCTTTGAAGGTGAGCGAGCAACTCACCGGTCGTTTCTTCAACGCATATGGCGACCCCATTGATGGCGGTCCCGTTGTTGAGGGCAAGGAGGTGGAGATTGGTGGTCCCTCTGTGAACCCTGTGCGTCGTAAACAGCCGTCGGAGCTCATTGCAACCGGTATTGCAGGTATCGACCTTAACAACACTCTTGTAACAGGTCAGAAGATTCCTTTCTTTGCCGACCCCGACCAGCCCTATAACCAGGTGATGGCAAACGTGGCAATGCGTGCCGAGACCGACAAGATTATTCTTGGCGGTATGGGTATGACAAACGATGATTACCTTTACTTCAAGAACCTCTTCTCCAATGCTGGCGCGCTCGACCGCATCATCTGCTTTATGAATACAACAGAGGACCCCGCCGTGGAGCGTCTGCTCATTCCCGATATGGCACTCACCGCAGCCGAGTATTTCGCTGTGGAGAAAAACCAGAAGGTACTTGTTCTATTGACCGATATGACAATGTATGCCGATGCGCTCTCTATCGTATCGAACCGTATGGATCAGATTCCTTCAAAAGATTCAATGCCCGGCTCGCTTTATAGTGACCTTGCAAAGATTTATGAGAAAGCGGTGCAGTTCCCCGCAGGTGGTTCAATCACAATCATTGCCGTTACAACCCTCTCGGGTGGCGATATTACTCATGCCGTGCCCGATAATACCGGTTATATTACCGAGGGACAGCTCTTCTTGCGTCGCGACAGTGATATTGGTAAGGTTGTTGTCGATCCTTTCCGTTCACTTTCTCGTCTGAAGCAACTTGTGGCAGGTAAAAAGACGCGTAAGGACCACCCGCAGGTGATGAATGCCGCCGTGCGTCTCTATGCCGATGCTGCCAACGCAAAGACAAAGTTGGAGAATGGTTTCGACCTCACCGACTACGACAAGCGTGCTCTTTCGTTTGCCCGCGACTATTCAGACAAACTCCTGGCTATCGACGTAAACCTCAATACAACCGAGATGCTCGATGTTACATGGGGGCTGTTTGCCGAATACTTCAAGCCCGAGGAGGTGAACATTCGTCAGGAACTTGTTGATACATACTGGAAGAAATAATTTGTGATAATAAGAAATGATTGCATTTCAATATAATAAAACATCGCTTCAGAATCTCGAAAAGCAACTGAAAATGCGAGTGCGCACCCTTCCTATCATTAAAAACAAGGAGAGTGCATTGCGCATAGAGGTGAAGAGATGCAAGGCCGAGATGGTGCAACACGACGAAGAGTATGCAAGGCAGTTGGAGACCTACCGTGCGCTTTTTGCATTGTGGAATGAGTTCGACGCTTCACTTGTGAAGACCGGCGACCTCTCCATTGTGGAGCAGAAGGTGGCGGGCGTGAAGGTTCCCATCTTGCAGCATGCCGATTTTGTGGTTGCTTCATATAGCCTTTTCAACTCTCCCAAATGGTTTGCCGACGGTATTGAACTGCTGAAGCAGATGGCTATGACAGCCATTCGTCGCGAATTGCTCAATCGCAAGCTTGAACTGCTGGAGACAGCCCGCAAAAAGACCACTCAAAAGGTGAACCTTTTTGAGAAGGTGCAGATTCCCGGCTACCAGGATGCGATACGTAAGATTAAACGATTTATGGAAGATGAAGAGAACCTTTCAAAATCTTCACAGAAGATTTTGAAATCTCTTCTTGAACAGAGAGAGGAGGCAGAGGTATGATAAGTAAAATGAACAAACTGTCACTCCTTATATATCATAAGGAGTACGAATCATTCCTTGAGCGTTTGCGCTCAGTGGGAGTGGTGCACATTGAGGAGAAAAACAGCGGAACTCCCGATTCTCCCGAGGTGCAGGAGATGCTTGCTCTTTCCAATCGCTACACACGCATCATTAAAACTCTTGAAAAGTGTGCTGTGACACCTCTTGCTCCGGCTGCACAATGCGCCGATGGCGAATCTCTTCTTGCAACTGCCGATAATATGTTCACCGAGGTTGAACAGTTGAAGACTGCGCAACAGGTGGTGGAAAAAGATATTGCGGCTATTGCTCCCTGGGGTGAATTTGATTTCTCTCTTCTGGAGAAACTCTCGGCTGCGGGATACGATGTAAAATTTTTCATCACCACAGCAAAAGACTTCAAAGAGGAGTGGAGTAAAGAGCATAATGCGATAGTGGTGGGTGAGACCCAGTCTAAGCTGTATTTTGTAACGGTAACACCTTGTGGCGTCCCTGTGGAGGTAGATGCCGAGGCTGCAAAGTTGCCTACAGCATCGTTGTCGGCTCTCAATGCTGAATACGATAGTATCTCTGCAGCCATTATTGCGAAAGAGGAATCTATAAAGAACTTTGCAAAGGACAACCTTGCTACAATTAATGCATGCCTGGCTTCTTTGCACAAACAGATGGAGTTCTCGAATGTAGCTTTCTCGGGCGAGAAGGTGTCGGGCGACAAGCTTTTGCTTCTGCAAGGTTGGGTGCCCGAGGACGACAAGGCTCCTCTTGTGGAGATGCTCGATAAGGAGTGCGTGTTCTACGAGATAAGCAAGCCCAAGCTTGGAGACAATGTTCCTGTGAAATTTAAGAACAATGCTTTTACAAGAATGTATGAGGTGCTCACCAGAATGTATGGTATGCCCAGCGGTACGGACTTCGATCCCACCCCCATTGTGGCGCCCTTCTTCTCGCTCTTCTTCGCATTCTGTATGGGTGATGCCGGCTATGGATTGGTTCTTATTCTTCTTGGTTTTATATTGAAGAAAAAGTTGTCAAAAGACCTTGCGGGTATGATGAATCTTGTAATAACACTTGGTATATTCACAACCTTTATAGGTGCTCTTTTCGGAACATTCTTCGGTATGAGTCTTTTGGATTCCGATATTCCGCAGAATTTGAAGAATTTCATAATCTCGGGAAAGATGGAATTGTTTGGCACCGAGTATGACAAACAGATGATACTTGCGCTTGCCATCGGTGTGGTGCATATCTCTATTGCAATGACCGTGAAGGCAATAAATAATACTATATTCTATGGTATTAAAGAGACTCTTGCAACCTGGGGTTGGTGGTTGGTTGTGGTTGGAGGTTCCATTATAGGTACCCTCTCTTTCCTCTCGCTTATCCCTGCCGATGTGTCAAAATGGGTGTTTATCGTTGTTGGCGGTATCGGCGCAGTGCTCATATATCTGCTCAATGACTTGAAACGCAATGTGTTGCTCAATGTTGGTGTGGGTCTTTGGGATACATACAATATGGCAGCAGGCTTGCTTGGAGATATCCTTTCATATATACGTCTCTTTGCCTTGGGCTTGGCAGGCGGTATGCTTGGACAAACCTTTAACAGCCTTGCGCTCATGGTCGTTGATGGTGCCGAGGGTATCGGTGCGGTCATTGGCTGGATAGGCTTTGGATTGATAATAATATTCGGGCACACACTGAATATTGCAATGTCTTGTCTGAGTGCATTTGTTCACCCGTTGCGTTTGACCTTTGTGGAGTATTTCAAAAATGCAGGTTACGACGGAAAGGGTGTGGAGTATAAACCATTTAAGAAACAATAAGTATAAATAAATAAAAAATTAAAAATTATGAGTATTTTATTAGGTTATTTAGGAATGGGTCTCATGCTGGGACTCGCTGGTATTGGCAGCTGCTATGGTACAACAATCGCCGGTAATGCTGCCGAGGGTGCATTGAAGAAAGATTCTTCAAAATCTTCGGGTTACATGATTCTTTCGGCTCTGCCTGCAACTCAGGGTCTCTATGGTTTCTTGGCATTCTTGCTTCACTTCAGCAAGGTTACTGCCGAGACAGGTTATCTTTGGTTTGGTGTAGGTCTTGGTGTAGGTCTTGTTTGTCTCTTCTCGGCTATCCGCCAGGGTGAGATTTGTGCCAATGGTATCGTTGGTATGTCTCAGGGACACGATGTACAGACTAACACTATGATTTATGCCGCTTTCCCCGAGTTCTATGCAATTCTTTCGCTTGTAGCAACATTCCTTGTGTAATAGCTGCTAATTTTAATGTAAAACGGGTGCCCAAAATTTTGTTGGGCACCCGTTTTACATTGTATTGTTATGTGTGCAAATATTTTACTTTTTCAAAAAAAAATATTACCTTTGCGCAGAAACAACAGAAATAGAGGGAAAGGTAACTTTCTCCCTATTTGTTATTATATTAAATAAGGTGTTTCGAGCGTGAACCGCCTTGTATTTTTTTTTGAAACATTATTTTTTTATGAAGAAAGAACAAAAACTTCCCGAATATCTGTTTGAAATAAGTTGGGAGGTGTGTAATAAGGTCGGTGGTATCTATACAGTGGTATCGACAAAAGCGCGTACTCTTTCACAGATTGAAGGCGTAAATGCTATATATATCGGTCCCGACCTTTGGAAAAACAAAGAAAATCCTCTCTTTACCGAGGACAAACGCCTGTGGAACGCTTGGCGCAAGTCTCTTGAAAATGAGAAACTCACAGTGCGTTGCGGTTATTGGGAAATTCCCGGTCGCCCCAAAGTTGTTTTGGTGGACTATACCGGTTACATGGAGGATAAGGATCCCATCTATGGTGAATTGTGGAACGATTTTGGCGTTGATTCATTGCATGGATACGGCGACTATGACGACTCTATGATATTCGGCTACTCTGTTGGTCGCGTTATAGAGAGTTTCTACAAAAAGATAGTTAAGAAAGGAAATATTGTTGTTCAGGCTCATGAATGGCAGAGTGGTGGTGCCGCTCTCTATGTGAAGAAGCATCTTCCCCAAGCCGGAACAATATTCACCACTCATGCAACAAGCATCGGCCGCTCAATAGCATCAAACGGTAAGCCTCTTTATGATTTCTTTGAGGGTTATAATGGCGACCAGATGGCAAGCGAGCTCAACGTGCAGTCGAAACACTCGGTTGAACGTGTGAGTGCTGCGAATGTAGATTGCTTTACAACCGTGAGCGAGATTACAGCCCGCGAATGTGAGCAGCTTATAGAGCGCAAGATAGATGTTATCCTTGAGAATGGTTTCGAGAAAGATTTTGTTCCCACAGGAAAGGACTTCACGGCAAAGCGCGAGAAGGCTCGTGCTGCACGCCTGCGTGTGGCTGCTGCCCTCACCGGTGATACAATATCCGATGATGCTCTCATTATTGGTATCGGTGGGCGTATGGAGATGCGCAACAAGGGTATCGATATGTTCTTGGAGGCTATGTCGCGCTTGAACGCAAGCGAGGAACTCGAAAGAGATGTGGTTGCATTCATTGATGTGCCCGCATGGTCCGATACTGCGCGCGAGGATCTCTGCCAGCGTCTTGCTTCGGAGGAAACACATTGGAATTCTCCGCTGCCCAATCCCTATCTCACTCACAATCTGAATAATTTCTACGAAGATGCGATTGCTTGTTCTATACGCAATCACTTCCTCGACAACCGCAGTGGCAAGAACCGCGTTAAGGTTATATATGTTCCCTGTTATCTCAAAGGCAACGATGGCATTTTTAATGTCGATTACTATGATGTACTCATTGGTAACGATCTTAATATCTACCCCTCGTACTATGAGCCTTGGGGTTATACTCCGCTTGAAAGTGCAGCCTTTCACATTCCCACTATCACAACAGATCTCGCAGGCTTTGGTCTGTGGGTGAATTCGGTGCTTGGTCGTGCCGGCAAATTGTCCGACGGTGTAGAGGTTATAAGCAGAAATGACAGCAACTATTTCGATGCAGCCGAGGAAATTACAAAAACAATTTGTATCTTTGCAAAAATTTCTGAGAAAGAGGTTTTGGAGTATCGCAAGAAAGCCGCCAAAATGGCAGAAAAAGCACTCTGGAAACACTTTATAAAGAATTACTTAAGTGCCTACGACTTTGCATTGGAGGCAGCTGCAAAAAGAACAAACAAGTAAATAATATTAATTAATAAATAAGTATGATAGCAATTAGTAACACAAACCAACCCGGTTGGAAAAATGTTAATGTTAAATCTTATATCCCCGAGAGCTTGCAACCCCTTTCGGAGATAGCTCACAACTTGTGGTGGGTGTGGAATGAAGAGGCACGCGAGCTCTTCAACATGCTCGATGCAAAGCTCTATGAGGAGTGTGGCGGCAACCCTGTTCTCTTGCTCGAGAAATTGGGTGTTGAGAAACTCGACGAACTTTCAAAAGACAAGAGCATTCTTGATAAATTGGCAAAGGTATATGCCAGCTTCCGTAAATATATGGATGTTAAGCCCAATGCAGAGCGTCCCTCTGTAGCATATTTCTGTATGGAGTATGGCTTGACAAGTGTATTGAAAATCTATTCAGGTGGTCTCGGTATCTTGGCGGGTGACTATTTGAAAGAGGCTTCAGACTCAAATGTAGATATGTGTGCCGTTGGTTTCTTGTATCGTTACGGCTACTTCACACAGTCTCTCTCAATGGACGGTGCACAGATTGCAAACTACGAGGCACAGAACTTCAACCAGTTGCCCATTGAGCGTGTTTACGAGGCCGACGGTGTAACACCTATGGTTATCCAGGTTCCTTATATCGACTATTATGTACATGCAAATGTTTGGAGAGTAAACGTTGGTCGTGTAGCTCTCTATCTCTTGGATACAGACTTTGAGGCAAACAGCGAATATGACCGTCCCATCACTCACAAACTCTATGGTGGCGATTGGGAGAACCGTTTGAAGCAGGAGATTCTGCTCGGTATCGGTGGTATGATTGCTTTGGAGAAACTCGGTATCAAGAAAGATATCTATCACTGCAACGAGGGTCACGCAGCACTTTGCAACCTCTATCGATTGACACAGTATATCAAGAGTGGTTACACATACGAAGAGGCTTTGGAGATTGTACGCTCAAGCAGCCTTTACACTGTTCACACTCCCGTTCCTGCCGGTCACGACTACTTTGACGAAGGTCTGTTTGGCAAATATATGCGTGGCTATGCAAGCCAGTTGAACATCACATGGGACGACCTCATGAACCTCGGTCGCGAGAACGCAGGTGACAAGAACGAGCGTTTCTGCATGTCAATCTTCGCTTGCAACACATGTCAGGAGATTAACGGTGTGAGCCGCCTCCATGGCAAGGTGTCAAAATCAATGTTCGCCGGTATTTGGAAGGGTTATTATCCCTCAGAGAACCACGTTGGTTATGTTACTAACGGTGTTCACTATCCTACATGGGTAGCACCCGAGTGGGACGAGCTCTACAAGAAGCACTTCGATCCCAGCTTTATTGGCGACCAGTCTAACGAGTCAATCTGGCACGCTATCGACAAGGTTTCCAACGATGTTATCTGGAAGACACGCGTTACTCGCAAAAAGAAACTTATCGACTATATCCGTAAGGCATTCAAAGAGGATTGGTTGAAGAACCAGGGCGACCCCATGCGCATCGTTGATGTTGTAAATAAGATTAACCCCGATGCACTTGTTATCGGTTTTGCTCGTCGTTTCGCAACATACAAGCGTGCACACCTTCTTTTCACCGACCTCGACCGTTTGGCTAAATTGCTCAACAACCCCGAGCGTCCCATTCAGTTCCTCTTTGCAGGTAAGGCTCACCCCCACGATGGCGCAGGTCAGGGCTTGATTAAGCGCATCATCGAGGTTTCTCGTCGTCCCGAGTTTATAGGCAAGATTATCTTCCTTGAGAACTACGATATGGACCTTGCAAAATTGCTCGTTTCGGGTGTGGATATCTGGATGAATACTCCTACACGTCCTCTCGAGGCATCAGGTACATCGGGTGAGAAGGCGTTGATGAACGGTGTTCTCAACTTCTCGGTTCTCGATGGTTGGTGGTGCGAGGGTTACAAACCCGGTGCAGGTTGGGCGTTGAAAGAGCAGCGCACATACCAGAATCAGGAGTTCCAGGATCAGCTCGATGCTGCAACAATCTACTCATTGCTCGAGAACGAAATACTCCCTCTTTACTACAACCGTGGCGACAAAGAATACTCTGACGAGTGGGTTGAGTGCATCAAGCGTTCAATCTCGCAGATTGCTCCTCACTTCACCATGAAACGTCAGCTCGACGACTACTATAGCAAGTTCTACTGCAAGCAGGCAGAGCGTTATCATCACCTCATTGCCGATGACTCAAAGGCTGCTCGCGAGTTGGCTGCATGGAAAGAGGCAGTTGCTGCAAAATGGCATGCAATAGAGGTCGTTTCTATTGAGAGCGACAATGGCTTTGCAACAGACAACATGTCGGCAGGTGCCGAGTACAATGTAACCGTTAAGGTTGATGAGAAGGGTCTCGACAACGCTGTGGGTATTGAGCTCGTAGTTCTTGCTCCCGATGCAAATGGTAACGATTCTGTATTTGCTGTATATCCTTTGGAGGTTATCAAGCGCGAGGGTAACATCTTCACCTTCAATGCTCAGGTATGTCCGGGTAATGCAGGCTCATTCAAACTCGCTTATCGTATGTATCCCAAGCACGAGGAACTTCCTCATCGTCAGGCATTCGCTTACGTTAAGTGGTTTGCATAATAGAATTTTGTTTCTAAAAAATATTCCGGGTGGCTGTGTCAAGATTTTGACACAGCCACCTTTTGGTTTGTAATAATAGAAAAAATGCTATCTTGTTATCGTTAGTAGATTTTTTGATTTATTGATATTTTTTTTTCTTGTATCTTAAAAATAAAATCCTCTTTTTGTGTAAATTTGCACAAACAAGGTGCGAATGTGTAAAAATCCTTGTAATATTTACACACAATCCTCATTACAGGTACAAATACACGATTATTTTGCCAATGTAGAATATAGTGCTGAATAATTTGTTTGTAATGCAAAATAATAAAACGAGAAACAATACTATGAAAAAAGTGCTATTTCTGATACTCATGCTAATGACAAGCGCCGTGTGTACTGCACAAACTGTGCTTGAAAAGAGTATGAAAAGCAATATACTTGGTTGCGACAGAAACTATTGCATATATCTGCCGGCGGGATACGATGAGAGCAATGCAAAATATCCTGTTCTCTATCTTCTGCATGGTCTCACCGACAATCATACTGCTTGGCGCGACCGAGGCAACATAAATGAGATTGCAACAGATATTTTCTCGAAAGGAGATACGCAGGCTATGATTATTGTTATGCCCGATGCAGGTACAACCCACGATGGATATTTTAATTGCCCGGGGTGGGGGTATGAAGATTTTTTCTTCGATGAATTTATTCCACACATAGAAAGCAGCTACCGAATAAATGCAACCCGTGAGCATCGCGCCATTGCCGGTCTTTCTATGGGTGGTGGCGGCACAATAGGTTATGCTTTGCGGCGCAGCGATATGTTTTCATCGGCATATGCAATGAGTGCCCTTGCGGGAATGATAGAAAATAGTTGGATAACCCATGATGCCGATACCCGTCGCCGTCTTTTTATACAGAGTGTAGTAGAATATAACAATATAGCAATAGTAGAGAACGCCACAAAGGAACTGCGCGATAGTATCGCGTCGGTACGCTGGTTCATAGATGTTGGTGACGATGATTTTCTGCTTGAGAATAATTTAGATTTTATAAAAGCAATGCGCAAACAACGCATACCTCACCAACTGCGTGTGCGCGATGGCGGGCACACTTGGCAATATTGGCAACAGGCGCTTTATATAGCATTGCCTTTTATCTGTGAAGGATTTGAATAATAGTGATATAATGGTTTGAAAATATTTGACAAAACTATGACAGAGAATAAAGATAAAAGATATACAAAAGAGGAAGAACGCATAAATGTAATATCCCACGCAGTGGGAATCGTTGGTGGAATAATTGTAGGTGCAATATTCTTGTTAAGGGGTAGAGAAATAGCACTCGACGGGTGGGGCATTGCAAGTATATGGTTGTATATATTTGGCATGTTAAGCTCATATATATTCTCAACCGCATATCACGCCTGCTCGCCCAATTCAAAATGGAAACGCCGCTTGCGCAAGCTCGACCATTCGGCAATATATTGGAATATTGCCGGTTGCTACTCACCCATAATGCTCATTGCCTTGCGTGATGTCGATTATTGGGGGTGGGGTATATTTATATTCTGCTGGTTGTGTGCAATAGCAGGTACCATTGTGAGTTTTTGCGCATTGAAAAAACATAACAAAGTGGAAACGATTTGTTATGTTCTCATGGGAATGACAATAGTTGTTGCCATGAAACAATTCTGGGAGGCTGTGAGCTTGAGCGTCTTTTTATGGGTAGTTGGCGAGGGCGTTGCATATATTGTGGGAGCCGTGTTTTACAGCTTCCATAAAGTAAAATATGTTCATGCAGTGTTCCACTTTTTTGTCCTCGTCGGCAGTGCGTGCCACATGATGGGTGTGTGGGGAATTTTGCAGTGAGTTTCAACGATTTTCATTAGGATTCCAGGCTCAACTTTTACGTTGAGCCTTTATTTTATGCGTGCAAATGGGATAATATAACAAAAGAAAAAGACTGAATTTCAAACGTAAATCGTTGATTTTCAGTCTTTTTCGTTGTTGTACGCCGTCAGGGACTCGAACCCTGGACCCATTGATTAAGAGTCAATTGCTCTACCAACTGAGCTAACAGCGCAACTCTTTTGCCTTAAAGCGTTGCAAAGGTACAATTAAATTTTAACTTCGCAAACCTTTTTGAGAAAAAAATAACACATTTTCTCGTTTCTTTGCAACGATTTTGGCAACCCTTTGATTATTAAGAGGGTGAAAAAGAGGTTTCTTAATAGTATTTTTCTGCGGAGTCGTAGTTTTGGTCCTGTTGCAGGAATTTTTTCAGCTCCTCGTAGCTGCTACTCATTTCCACAGTCTGTTTTTCTCCTTTCATAAATTCCTGTAAGGGCAGTGGAATTTCAATATCTCCTCCTAAAATGTTGTCAATAGTGTCTTTGAATTTCGCGGGGTGCGCTGTTTCAAGGAAAACACCTGTTTCACCCTCTTGCAACTGTTCGCATAGGGCAAGGTAGCCACAGGCTCCATGCGGGTCGAGCAAGTAGCCGTTCTCTCGCCAGCACTCTTTCACGCCGTCGGCAATCTCTTTGTCGTTGTATGTTGCGCCGGCAACGTGGTCGCAAATTGTTTGGTGGTTGTGTTCGTAAAGGTCGAGAATGCGGGCAAAATTGCTGGGGTTGCCCACATCCATTGCGTTTGCAATGGTGCACACCGATGCCTTGGGTTCAAAATTGCCGGTACGCAGGTAGTTGTAGAATATGTCGTTGCGGTTGTTTGCTGCGATAAAGCGTTTCACGGGCAGTCCCATTGCTTGTGCAAAGAGCCCGGCAGTGATGTTTCCAAAGTTTCCGCTTGGCACGGATATTACAAGATTGTCGGCTTTGCCCATTTTTTTCATTTGGGCGTATGCATAGAAGTAGTAGAACGATTGCGGCAGGAAACGTGCAAGATTTATGGAGTTTGCGCTTGTGAGGAACATCTCTGCGTTCAGTTCCTCGTCGGCAAAGGCTCTTTTTACCAACGCCTGGCAGTCGTCGAAGCAACCCTCAATCTCAAGTGCAGTAATATTCTGCCCCAGTGTGGTGAACTGTTTCTCCTGTATCTCGCTCACCTTTCCTTTGGGGTAGAGTACATATACATGCACGCCATTCACGCCCAGGAAACCATTGGCTACCGCGCTCCCGGTATCGCCCGATGTTGCCACAAGCACGTTCACTCTTTTCTCGTTGCTGTTCTTCACAAAATAACCAAGCAGACGTGCCATGAAACGCCCGCCTACATCTTTGAACGCAAGTGTGGGGCCGTGGAAGAGTTCAAGAGAAAAGACTCCCTCTTTCACTTTCACCACCGGGGTGTCGAAACTGAGAGTCTCATAAACAATCCTTTTCAGCTCATCGGCTGGAATATCCTCGCCAAAGAAGGCATCTGCCACCCTGTACGACATCTCTTGGAAGCTCATCTTGTCGATGTTCTCAAAGAACTCCTCGGGCAGTCTCTTGATGCTGTTTGGCATAAAGAGACCTTTATCGGCTGCCAAGCTCTTTACAACGGCGTCCTTCAACGCCACATCGCTCACAATATTGTTTGTGCTATAATATTTCATAATAGTTTCTCCTTTCAGTGTTATTGCATAAATGTATTTATAAACTCATTCTCTTTCATCAACCCATAACAGCCATCGTGTGCAGCCGCTTCGTCAAATGTCTCCACGGCATCGGGTACTATTCCCGGGTACCATATAAGGAATGGTACAGGCTCGGCGGTGTGAGTGCGATAGACGCAGGGGGTGGGGTGGTCGGGCAGCACCGCTATGGCAACGGGTTCGTTCCACTCTTTTACAGCCTCGTAAATGGGGCCTATTGCGCGCTTGTCGAGGTTCTCTATTGTGCGTATCTTCAGTGCAACATCTCCTTCGTGCCCAGCCTCGTCACTTGCCTCCACATGCAGATAAACAAAATCGTCGTTCTTCAACGCCTCTATTGCAGCTGCCGCCTTATTCTCGTAATTTGTATCATAGAGCCCTGTTGCGCCCTCAACCTCCAACACGCGTAGCCCGGCGTAGCGTCCGATACCGCGTATGAGATCTACCGCCGATATTACCGCGCCGCTCTTCACCTGTGGGAACATCTCCGAGAAAAGTCTCATTTTAGGTCTGTAACCGCCGCCCCATGGCCAAATGCTGTTTGCAGGGTCTTTCCCCTCGCTTTTGCGTTTGATGTTCAGCGGGTGGGCTGCCAATAACTTTTGAGATTTTTCAATAAGTTCGTTAATCAACGTAGCGGTCTCTTCCGCCTCGGGAACATCGGCTTTCACAAGAAAAGGCGCATATTCCTTTCCCGGAATATCGTGCGGAGGAGTGCAACTTATTCGCTTGTCCCCTCCCTTTATAACGAGCAGGTGGCGATACTGGACACCTGTATGGAAGCGTACACGCTCGTCGCCCAAATTCTCCTGCAGGAACTTCACGAGCACATCGGCCTCCTCTGTTGTAATATGCCCCGATGAGTGGTTTTTCAGCACCTCACCCTCAATGCATACAATGTTGCAGCGCAGGGCAAATTCTCCCTCTTCAAGCTCCACCCCAATGCTGGCTGCCTCTAACGGTCCGCGTCCCTCATAAACTGTGGGCAGGTCATATCCCATAATAGACATATTAGCCACCTCGCTGCCCGGGTGAAATCCCGGAGCCACGGTGATGAGTCTTCCGCATCGCCCCATCTTTGCCAGTTTATCCATATAAGGGGTGTCTGCTGCTTGTAACAAAGTTTTTCCACCCAAAGATTCCACAGGCAGGTCTGCCATGCCGTCGCCCAATATTATAATGTGTTTCATAAAGTTCAATTCTAATAATAATTATCTCCTAATTGTTCAACTTGTTGGAAGTACTCGACTCAAAATCGAAAACTCCCCGTGCAAAAATATATGCACAACCATTATTTTAATAGTAAAATAATGAAATAATCAAATGATGCCTCAGTGGCAACATACCAATTAATAAAAAAGAAAATGCTGAAAAACTGTTTCACTCAGAAACAAATATACTATCCCCACCCCTAAAGGGTAGTACCGGTAGATGTGCAACAGCGGGTGAAGCCACCGGTGTAACCGGTAGTGCAACCTCGGGAAGCCGTTGTATGTAGATAGTACTTGTTCATTTTTTATTTTATTGCCATCTTTCCGATAGCCTGTGGCAAATGTATAAATAAAAAAACATAAAACAATATTTTGTATAAGTTATTTTTGAAAAAATATTATTTCAGCCACATAACAATGAAAATATCCGCAAATTTTATAAAAAATACAAATGACCCGGTAATCAATCGAGTCATTTGTATTTAATCTTGCAGAAGCGTTACCACGCCCACCATTTTTTCTTCTTTTTTTTAGGCAACTCCGTTTCGCTGCTGCCCCCTCTGTAAAGTTCCTCCCAAGACTTGTTTTCTGTAATCATCTGGTAGATTTTTCCCCAGTCGGGAATACCACCCAAATTGCAGTCATCAATAAACATCTCGGCATTAATTTTGCTGTATCCGCCACCGGTCTCCACCTGTTCCTCGGGATAATTCTTGTTCACGGCATAGAACTCCACACCGCGCTCTTTGCACCAATCGACAGCCTCTTGGAGCAAACTGCCCTTGCGCACAGTCCACAAGATAAGGCGATGACGTTGCTCAATGAGCATCTTCAAAGTGGTGATGGCAAAAGGTCTCTCCCTGCCAATCTCCGGATATTTATGTTCAACGATAGTACCGTCAAAATCTACAGCTATAATCATAGTATTGCAAAAAACTTTTCGGCTAAAGTATGCAAAATCTTTAAGTTACGCAACCTTTTACCCATAAATCATAAGAAAATCATATAAGTCCCTCAAAAAAGATTGCAGCAGCCACTGTGAGGCTGCCTGCCACCGCCACCGAAAGACTGCTCATTGCCCCCTCAATCTCGCCCATCTCCATAGCCTTTGCAGTGCCCATAACGTGTGTTGCGGTTCCTATCGACACCCCCTTTGCCACCGGGTGCTTAATGCCGAACAAGCGGCAAAGAACCTCACCTGCAATATTGCCAAACAACCCTGTGATGATGATGGCCGATACCGTTATAGCTACATAACCACCCAACTCCTGCGACAATCCAATACCTATTGCGGTGGTGATGGATTTAGGCAACAACGTAACATACTGTGTGTGGTTGAGCGCAAAGAGCAGTGCCATTGCAAAAATAGAGCAGAAACTCGCCAGCACCCCCGACGCAATCCCCACCATGATGGCGGTGAAATTCTTGCGCAACAAACTCACCTGCTCATACAGCGGGATAGCCAGTGCCACCGTGGCAGGCGTGAGCAGGTAACTTATATATTTTGCACCATTATTGTAAGAAACATAATCAATATCTAATAGCAGCAGGGTAGCGATGGTGCCTGCAATAGCAATAAACAGCGGGTTGAAAAGAAAAAAAGAACACCTCTTTTTTATATAAAGCCCCACGGCATACATACCCACGCTCAGCGCAACTCCAAAGAAAAGCGACTCGGCAAAAATCTCTTTCATCTCTTCTCCTCCTTCTCCTTTTTGTTAATTATCCACTGCGTAACGTGCCCCGTAACAGCAATCACCGCCAGCGTGCTTATGAGCGAAATAACAATAATGGCAACAATAAACTCTTTCATCACCACCCAATTATCCAGCAGCCCTACAGCCGCCGGCACAAACATCAGTGGCATAATGTAAATGAGAAACTTTCCAGTTTCTCTCACCATCTGCAATTTTATAACCCCCGTGCACAATGCAACAAACAGAATCACCATTCCATAAATGCTCGCCGGGATAGGCAGCGGAATAACCCTGTTGAGCAACTCGCCCACAAGCGATATTGCCAATATAATCTCAAATTGAATAATATATTTCATATCTCGGTGTAATATGTGCGCGAACAGCGCTGTTAAATCCGCCTGCAAAATTACTTAAAATAGTAAAACAATCCAAGCCACCAAAAGAGTGGCTTGGATTGTATATTGAAACTCTGTTTGTATCTCCTATTTACATTGTTGCATATACCAAATAATCAAGAATAAAGGTAAGAATTACCATAATAACTCCTATTACAATAAGAACTAAAGCTCTTGTTTTGTTAAATGATTTCTGCAAACCAAAAACCATTTTATATACCACAGGTCTCAGTAACAATGTGGCTCCGGCAGATATAAACCACAGCCTCGGTTGCAGAATAGCAATAACAAGCGCATAATAAGGAGCCTCTATGCCGCCTATTGCCACCAATATTATTCCCAACAACACAAGAATTATTGCTCCTAAAACGGTTAATAACGAGTAATAAATGACATTTTTCATAATTTGAAGTTTTATAGTTAAACATTATTGGTTTATGCATATATCGCACGCTTAACTATAAAAGAAGAAGCGTGAATGGGTTTCCACGCTCCGAAAGTACTACCACATACTTGCATATACGGACAAACACCACCCACGCTATTGCGTAGGCGTAGTGCCTATTGTCGTGTATATGCTTTTTTTGAAAGTGGTAGTTTCTCGGAGCAAATGACAATAGCAAAACGCTATGTAAATTCAAATGTCTTGTATTCGGTTGCTCGAATACATTGCGAAGATAGTGCAAGCAAACGAAATAATGCAAATCTATTTGCGATTATTTTTGCAATAAGCATCGCATATAATATTCAAGTTAAAAAAGAGCCTTTTGGCTCTTTTTTAACTCATATAGAAAATCCTATTAAGGATTTTTGACTCTTGGAACGGAAACTTGTGGCGAGAACCGGTGTCAAAAAGAGATGTTTTTTTACCGATTTTTCAGAAGTTCGTCAATGGTAAACTCAAATGTATAGTCGTTCTGAATATTTTCTATTATAATAGGCATTAAGATTGTCAATTTTTTACCTACATATATCGATGCATAGGCGTCATAATCTTCTTGGGTTTTGTATGTAGAGGGTATTAAGTTTTCTTCTCTCCACCCACCATATTGTCCCGAAACAAAATACACATTATCTGTGGGTAATAGTATATCAGAAATTGTTGCGTTCTTTGGTATAGTTGTTGCAGGTTGACTATTGTTTCTTTCTATGTATTTTACTCCAGCGTGCATAACTCTTCCCGCTTTTCCATTAATATCTACATAACAAACATCGTCCCAATTGATTTTTATAGTATGTCCTGATTTATTCTTGAGGTTAAAATTAAATTGTTTTGCAGAAACGTACCAAACAATGTCAATGTAGTCATCTTCGTAGCGGTATTTACTCAAATTGCCGTCTTTGAAATTTACGACTTTTGTTTCACCAAATTGCTGTTTTGCATTTGCAGGGCTTTCAACAGATGATAGTCCAACTGAATATCTTGCAGTAACAAAACTGAATATACCGCAAGATTGGAGCATAACCCCAGCGAATAGTAATACAAGTAATTTTTTCATAATAATTGGATTTGTATAAACATTAAATACCATTTTTAGTCATATGCTTGGATATAAAAGAAAAGCGCAGACCACCGTCATACGCCTCCTGGTTCACCACAAACCATTACAAACAATGAGACAGCCTGCGCTTGTGGCGCATACTCTCAACGTTTGTAATTATTAACTCGTTCATTATCCGAGGTGGTGATTCAGAGGCGATAGAGCTAATTATTTCCAAATGTCTTGTATTCGGGGTTGCCCGAATACATTGCGAAGATAGTGCAAGCCGAGAGAAGAACAAAATAAATTCATTTATTTTTTCTTCCGAGACGATGCCTACATTCAACGCTGTTAAATATAAAAAAGCAACCGCCTCAACACGAAAAGATGTTGAGGCGGTTGTAAGTTGTTGATTGTTTGAAATTTTTATTCCTCAATTTTGATTTCTGTGTTTGCTGCTACATAAGCCTGCACTTCATATCCTTGTGGCATTACAGCCTTTGTTCCAGGGATAAAAATACAAGGCCAAACAAATATAGCTGAGACAACGGCTAAAGGAGTTCTGTTCTTGCCATAAATTCTTACAGCTGTATTTGAAAAAAATATCTGTTCTCCTGACGGGAGAATAAGATTGTTTATATTGATAACCAAACGACCTTTAGTTCCTGCAATGGAGCTTTTTTTGGCTTCATTTACGATACCTTTTGCTATAGTCCCCCTTGGTATTGCAATATTATTGTCTATAATAATATCATTTGTAACTTGGAAATCCACAATTTCGCCTTCATTTACATCTGCAGCTTTAATTTGTTTTACGGCTTGTAGTGGAACTACTGTACCGGCTTTAATTGTAACACTCTTTTGAGCAAAGGCAAATGAAGTTGCTATTGCTATACACATTAAAAATGAAATAGACTTTTTCATAATAAATAAATTTATAGTTAAACATTAAATACCATTTCAGTCCTATGCTTAACTATAAAAGAAAAGCGCAGACTCTCGTCATACGCAGTCTTGGTTCACCACAAACCATAGTTCTATATGTGAAAGTCTGCACTGAAAGTGCTAACTCTCAATAGAACTACTATTTTGCTCGTTGTGTTCCGAGGTGGTGATTCAGACTGCCTTGAGCAAATTATTTTCAAATGTCTTGTATTCGGGCAACCCCGAATACATTGCGAAGATAGTGCAAGCCGAGAGAAGAACAAAATAAATTCATTTATTTTTTCTTCCGAGACGATGCCTACATTCAACGCTGTTAAATATAAAAAAGCAAGAGGGCAACCCGGTTTTACTTTTGGGTCACCCTCACTCGGCTAGAATTGTTAAATTGTTGCTAAATATTTTAACTTTGTTATCAATACTTTAACGCATTCCTTTGCCTTTTGGAGCAGCAACTGGTGTCGAAAAGTTATTTGATTGCCTCTACTACATATCCTTGTGCAATAGCAAAATCGATGAT
>CAYRFX010000012.1:0-40693 GCA_964423665.1 uncultured Bacteroidaceae bacterium
ACTCGCAGACAATCAGGATAGTTTCTTCTTATCGCAATATTTCGCTTTTTTCTTTTGTGTTTATTTTAAGTTAAAATTAGAACAACTTTGTTTTTACTTCCCATGCCTTTCATTATATTTGCATTATTGAAAAGGCGGGCTTTTTTAAGCTCACAACAACAAACATCTAATAATTTCAAAAACGGTCCAAAGCTATGAGTAATATTTTTGATAAAACAAAGCAGTTGTTCTGCCTCTCAATGGCAGGTGCGGCTGCAATGCCTTTTGTGGCTTGCGATGATAAGGAAAAAGAGCATAAACCGATGAATATTCTGTATATTATGTGCGATGACCACTCTTATCAAACCATCAGCGCGTATGATACTACTTATATCCAAACGCCTAATATCGACCGCATTGCAGCCGATGGCGTGCGTTTTACCAATAGCTTTGTGGCAAATTCCATAAGCGGTCCCTCGCGCGCCTGCATGCTCACGGGCAAGCATAGCTTTACCAATGGCTTTACCGATAACAGCTCGTCGTTTGATGGCAGCCAGCAGACATTCCCCAAACTGTTGCAACAGCAGGGCTACGAGACTGCGGTTATTGGTAAATGGCATCTCACTTCCGCCCCCACGGGCTTTAACTATTGGGATATACTCATAGGGCAGGGCGATTATTACAACCCCACATTTATAAAGAACGGTGAGAAGGTACAACGCAAGGGTTATGCAACAAATGTAACAACTGACCTTGCAATAGAGTGGCTCGATTCTTTGCGCGACAAGACCAAGCCCTTCTGCTTGCTTCTGCACCACAAGGCACCGCATCGCACATGGATGCCCGATACTTGCGACCTCTCTCTCTTTGCCGATAGTAACTTCCCGTTGCCCGAAACTTTCTACGACGATTATAAGGGTCGTCGTGCTGCCTCAGAGCAGAAGATGTCCATCTCCAAAGATATGGATATTGTCTATGACCTGAAGATGGCAGACAAAGACAGTACAATTCATTCGCGTGCCGATCTCGAGGAGTGGGGGCGTCGCATCTATCGTACAATGGACCCCGAGCAGAAGGCTGCATGGGACGCTCATTATGACAAGGTTATTGCCGATTTCAAGGCAGCTGGGCTTGCAGGAAAGGAGCTCGACGCGTGGAAATTCCAGCAATATATGCGTGATTATCTGCGTGTGATAACCTCGGTAGATAGGAACGTGGGCGTGGTTCTCGATTATTTAGAAGAGAACGGGCTCATGGATAACACTCTCATAGTTTACACCTCCGACCAAGGCTTTTATATGGGCGAGCACGGCTGGTTCGATAAACGTTTTATGTATGAGGAATCCTTCCGCACTCCTCTGCTCATGCGTCTGCCGGGTGGTGTGAAAGGTGATGTTACACAGCTTGTACAGAACATAGATTATGCCCCCACAATATTGGAGGCTGCCGGTGTTGCCGTTCCTGCCGACATTCAAGGAGAGTCGTTGCTGCCCTTGCTCAAAGGCGAGGAGTGGAATCCCAAGCGCGAAGGTCTCTATTATCACTACTATGAGTTCCCCGACGAGCATGCGGTGCGCCCCCACTACGGAATACGCACCGAGCAGTATAAACTCATTCATTTTTATGGCGAGGATTACAGCGAGTGGGAATTGTTTGACCTTGCTGCCGATAAGCACGAACTTAACAATATTTACGGCACAGCCGGCACTGAACAACTCACACTCAATTTGAAGGAGAAGCTGCGTGGGTTGCAGGAGATGTATGGCGAGCAACAGTTTATAGAAAAATAGGAAAATGAAGAGTAACAAGAGGAACAATCTTAACCTCGTCGATGTTGCAAAGATGAGGAGAGCACCGGCCTTCGGCACCATGGTAAAGCCGATAGGTTCGGCGTGTAACCTCGATTGCAACTATTGTTACTATCGCGATAAGGCAGATATCTATAATGGTACAATGCCCAAGATGAGCGACGAACTATTAGAGATTTACATAAAGCAGTATATCGAAGGTGCTTCGCAGCAGAATATAAGTTTCTGTTGGCATGGTGGCGAGCCGTTGATGGCAGGGCTCCCTTTCTTTAGAAAGGCGATGGAACTGCAAAAAAAATATGCCGGTGGCAAGAGTATTGAAAATACAATACAGACAAATGGAATTCTTGTGAACGACGAGTGGTGCAGCTTCTTTGCCGATAACAATTTCCTTGTGGGGCTCTCACTCGACGGTCCCGAGGATATACACGATGCCTTCCGTCGCGATTGTGGCGGTGCTCCCACTTTTGCCCGTGTTATGAAGGCTGCCGAGCTGTTTGCCCGTCGCGGGGTGGAGTTCAATCTTCTCTCCACGGTGAACAAACGCAGCGAGGGACGCGGTGCCGAGGTTTACAAGTTCCTGCGCTCGATAAATCACTTTATGCAGTTCCTGCCGGTGGTAGAGTATGTGAAACTGCGTGAGGGGCGCAGGCCGCTTATAGTTTCACCCGATGAGGAAGATGCCGTTGAGGTTCCTTGGTCGGTTTCGGCACGCGGGTATGGGCAGTTTATGTGCGATGTGTTCGACGAGTGGATTAAGCGCGATGTGGGTAACTACTTTGTGCAGCTCTTCGATGTTACTCTCTCCAACTGGTATGGGGTTCCTCCCTCGCTGTGTGCCTTCTGCGATGTGTGTGGCGACGGGCTTGTTGTGGAGCATAATGGAGATGTCTATTCGTGCGACCATTTTGTCTATCCCGAATACCGCTTGGGCAATATTGCCGAAGGCTCTCTTGCCGATATGTACAAGAGCGAGGAACAGCAGGTTTTTGGTCGCGACAAACGCGAGGCTCTGCCCATGGAGTGCAAGCGTTGCAACTACTACTTTTTGTGCAAGGGAGAGTGCCCCAAGCATCGTTTCGGCTATGCAAAGAACGGCGAACCATATATGAACGTGCTGTGCGAGGGATATAAGATGTTTTTCAGGCATAGCGACCCTGCGATGCGCTATATGAAGACATTGCTCGACAAGGGAGAGTCCCCGGCGCTTGTGATGAACAGAGAAATAAGATAAACCAATAATATAACTAACTAAAAACAGATAATATGAATCCAAAATTTGTACTACCCAAGATTGGCGAGTTGCCTGTTTCGGCATCGCTCGACAGTATCTGTAAATTTGAAAAAGTTCCCACCCTCATCTGTCCCACAGCTGCCGAGGGTGCCAAACGTGCCGCCGACTATGTGGTAAAAGCCATTAATAACCACAAGGTTGATGGGCTTTTTGTGCTTGGTCTCTCCACCGGTCGCACCCCCCTCGGTCTTTATGCCGAGCTTGTGAACCGTTATAAAGCAGGCGAGGTGAGCTTTAAGAATGTAGAGGTTTACAGCCTCGATGAGTTCTATCCCATGCGCCCCGAAAATCCGCAGAGCCGCAATCACCGTGTTTATGAGGATTTTCTCAAATATGTGGATATTGACCCCAAAAATGTACATTTCCCCGATGGTACCGTGCCTCGCGAGCAGGTGAACGATTATTGCAAGAGCTATGAGCAGAAGGTGCGCGGGCAGGTAGATTTGATGATTATGGGAGTGGGCGAGATTGGTCAGATAGGTTTCAACGAGCCCGGCACATATTCAAAATCCACAACACGCCTTGTGCAGCTGAGCTACAATTCGCGACGCACACAAAATAAATTCTTCTCAAATCCCAATGAGGTGCCCAAGACAGCAATCACAATGGGTATGGATACAATTATGAGTGCAAAGAAAATTGTGCTCATGATGTGGGGCGAGGAAAAAACTGTTATTGCAAAAGAACTTATAGAGGGTGAGGTGTCAGAGAATTACCCCGCTACATATTTGCAGGAACATCGCAATATTCAGGTGGTTATTGATGAGGCTGCGGCACAGGAACTTACCCGTGTTAAGGAACCGTGGCTCATAGCACCTCCCACAGAGTGGACGCCTAAGCTTATACGCAAGGCTGTTATATGGCTCTGTCAGGTGGTAGATAAGCCCATCTTGAAACTTACCCATCAGGATTATATCAAGAACTCCTTGTCCGACCTCCTGGAGCGTGTCGATACATACGACCAGATAAACATCAGAGTGTTCAATGAGATACAGCATATAATATCGGGCTGGCCCGGCGGAAAGCCCAATGCCGACGATTCAACCCGTCCTGTTTCCTCAACACCCTTCCCCAAGCGCGTGATAATATTCTCACCTCACCCCGATGATGATGTTATCTCCATGGGAGGAACCTTCAACCGTCTCATAGAACAGGGGCACGATGTACACGTTGCATATCAGACATCGGGCAACGTGGCGGTGTATGACGATGTGGTTCTTCAGAATATCGATACTGCTCGCGAAATGGGTTTTGGCGATAAATTCGAGGAAATACGCACTATAATAGCAAATAAGAAACCTGGCGAGCCCGAGCCTCGTGCTTTGCTCGACCTGAAAGGCGCAATACGCCGTGCCGAGGCACGCGCAGCTTGCCGCTCCATCGGCCTCAACGACCGCACAAACGCTCATTTCCTCAACCTCCCCTTCTACGAGACCGGCGGTATAAAGAAAGGGCAGTTGAGCGACGAAGATATTGAAATTGTGAAAACACTTATGCGTGAGGTGAAACCTCATCAAATATATGCCGCAGGCGACCTCACCGACCCGCACGGCACACACCGCGTCTGCATAGAAGCTGTGTTGCGCGCATGGGAAGAGGTGAAAGACGAGCCATGGGCACAGGAGTGTCATATATGGCTCTATCGTGGTGCATGGCAGGAGTGGGACCTCGCGGTTGCCGATATGGCAGTGCCCCTCAGCCCCGAGGAACTTATTCGCAAACGCCACGCCATCTTCCGCCACCTCTCGCAGAAGGATATAGTTCCCTTCCCCGGCGAGGACGCTCGCGAATTCTGGCAACGTGCCGAGGAGCGCACGCAAGGAACTGCGCAACTCTTTGACAAAATCGGCTTGCCCGAATATCAGGCGATTGAGATGTTTGTGAGATTGCTGTAAACAAAAGAAAATATAAATCAAATGCCCGGAAAATTGGATTTTCCGGGCATTTGATTTGTGCGCCTGATAGGACTCGAACCTACACGTCTCTCAACACCAGATCCTAAGTCTGGCGCGTCTACCAATTTCGCCACAGGCGCGGGCGTTTTTAGACGCAATACCTTTTTGTGAAGGTGCTGCAAAGGTAGTGCTTTTTTTTATATTATCAATCTTTTTCGGTGTTATTTTCCTCGTAGAGCGAGTTTATAATCTCTATGGCGCGTTCAATGATGGTGTCGCGCCCGCTGTCCCAGTCGTCGGGCGTGATGTGTACCTCCTCGTGCGGGGCAATGCCAAATTCGGTGTGCTGCCCATCTATATCCAGTATCGGGCATGCCGAGAATCGCACGGTCCAGCCGTTGGGTAGGGTACTGCTTAGCGGCAACCCTGAGCCTCCGCCTGTTTTGTCGCCTATCACCATCACCTGTGGCAGTGGTTTCATGAGCATGGTAAAGTGGTTTGCCGAGCTATATACTCCGCGATTGGTGAGTAACACGACCGGTTTTTTCCATATAACGCCTTTGGGTTCCAGATAGAGCGGTTCGGGTGCGGAAAAATCGTTGTGCCCTTTTCCTGTTTTGTGCTGTATATATCCGCAGTGTGTCTTTTCCGTTACAAAATGTTCGGCAAGGGATTCTGCCGAGGTGAGCATGCCGCCTCCGTTGTTTCTTATGTCAATGATTATTCCATTGGTCTCGGCAAGGCGCAGCAGCATGATGCTTGCATTGTCGCTGCTTATGCCGCCTTCAAAGCTCCCTACATATATGTATCCTACGTTGCTTGGCAGTGTGGTGTATTTTATGCCATTTGTATAGCGAAAATTATTGCCTAAATAGTTACGTTGCAGTGAGTCGCTGAAATTCAACGGGTGGTTCAGTTTCCAATCCCAGTAGTAGCTTGTGCCGTATTCCGATACTAAGTTCACATGTCCGTCTTTCAGTTCGGCGAGCATCTCGCTGTAAATATCGAACAACTCTGCATCGTTCTTGGCTGCCTGCACCTGTGGCTGGTATTTATGATACACGGCGTCCCAGCTGAGCCCGTGCTCCCGGTTGGCGTGTTCAAAGAAACAGTATCGTTCGTCAATGATGCTCCACAGCGCGTCGTAGTTGCCTTGTGGCGAGTTGCTGAAAGGGTCCTCTTCCACGCAGCCGGTGATAATGGTTGCGGGCAATATGAGCAGGTATGTGAATAGTTTTTTTATCATTATGGTTTAGTATGGGGAATAGCGTATGATGTTATCATCTTTTTTAATTTTGTATATTGTTTTTACCACTCCCACGGTGAACGCATGGTTATATAGATGTGTGCGTATGTCGTTTATATCACTTTGAAAAATATCAGCCGTGTATGAGAGGCGTATGGTTGCGCTCCTTTTGCGCCATGCTACGGGAATGTCTATCGAGAATGTGCTGCGAATGGAGGGGCTGTTGAAAGGGTGTGAAAATGCAACCGTGCGGCTATAATCCTGCAGCCCGAATATCTCGTAGTATGATTGCCCGAACTCCGGTGCAAACATTACTCCGGCAAGGGGTACATCTGCTTGTGCACGCAAGATGTAGTCTCCACGCTTGGAGGGAATGTGGTATATTGCTGCCCCGGATGCTGCAATGGCACTCCTTAATTTCACCGAAACAAGGTTGTTGCCGTTTGTGGGAATGTACAACGCGCCACCTGCAAGCTGTATCTGTGCTCCGGCAAGCAGCTGCAGGCGATTGTTTATCTTGAACGGGTGAAATCCGCTCCAGTTGTAGTTTATCATGCCCGATAGCTGTGTGTTGTCGTGCAGAGTGGTGGTGCCGATATTGGCGGTGAGCAAGGTTTGATATTTCCAGCGGTAGCTGCCGGTGCGTGCATCGCGGAATTTCTCGTTTGAATAGTACAAGCCCTGCCCCGTGTGGTTATATCCCGACAAATATGTGTCGAGGTTGTTCATGTATGTTATTCCGTAAGAAGAACATTTTACAACAACTCTCTCGGGTACAATACTATCGCCTGCAAAATGCTGCGCGCACAGCGTTAGCGGTGCGAGCAGCAGTATAATGTGGAGTATTATGGTCCTTAGCTTCATTCTTCGTTAAAAAGCGATAGTTGCTCGGGTGTTGCGTCGTCGGGCTCCTCGGTGGGAGTCTCCTCTGCTGGCTCCGGCTCGGGCGGGAACTTTGTGGGCTCCAGCTCTATAATCTCGTCAATCTCATATGTGGTGAGTCGCTTGCCTCTTGCCTTGAAACTCTTCACGGCAATAAACTCATCAAGTTCAATGACTAATGGCTCGCGGAACTGGTCGTTGCCACCGAACATCACCTGTATGCGCGGGAACGGTGTGCTTGTGAACCAAATAAGTTTGTTGCCCTTGTTTTCTCCCAAGCAGTTCTGTCGGCGTGCATTTGCCTCCAATGTAAATCGTTTCACATAGGGATAGCCTTGCTGTGATGCATCGTAAAGTGCTGCCGACCACACTTTGCCCGGGTCGAACTTCTCTATAATCATGAGGTCGTCCTCGTAGTGGTTGTTAAGGTCTATGGGCGACAAGTAGAATTCTCCGTTCTCTCTTATTACAAGAATCTTGTCGTCGTTATGGAACTCGCCGAGGAACTCTCCGTGGTTGTCAAAGTTTATGCGCAGAATATCGCGGTCGAACCACACCTTGCGCCCTCCCAATGTGGAACTGCCGTGTTTTTTGAGCGTGATGCGCATAACCTCGTTCTTTGTGAGGATATTACCCATCGATTGGCGTCCTTTTATGGCAATGGTGCTGAAGTCTTTCTCTATGATGGCGATGCGCAGACGCGGGTTGGGGCGCAACTGCACTTTTATCACCTCTGCCTCTCCGTTGGGGTTTGCGGTAAAGTATGCAACCTTTGAGCCGGGTGTACCTTGCGTGAGGTCATACTCGCGGTCGCGTGTCATTCCTGTTGCTGCAAAGCGTTTGATAAAGTGTATGCCGTTCTTTCCGTCGCGGTAAACCACGTTGTATATGGTGCGCTTGTCGTTCTTCTTGAACACATCTACATGTATCACATTCTTGCCCACAAATAGTTTCTCGCTCACCTTCACCACTTTGTATTTTCCGTCTTTGTAGAAAAGGATTATATCATCAATATCGGAACAGTTGGTTACAAATTCGTCTTTCTTCAAGGAGGTACCTATGAATCCTTCTGCGCGGTTGATATATAGTTTTTGGTTGGCTTCTATAACCTTTGCAGCCACGATGGTGTCAAAGTTGCGTATCTCTGTCAGTCGCGGATAGCGGCTGCCATATTTTTCTTTGAGCATTGTGAACCACTTGATGGTAACCTCCGTCATGCGCCCGAGCTGTCTGTCAATCTCTTTAATCTCCTTTTGCAGGCGTGCGATGAGCTCTTCGGCTTTATCCTTGTTGAATCGCAGGATTCTTGCCATCTTAATCTCCATCAGACGCAGGAGGTCGTCGCGGGTTATCTCGCGTATGAAGGTCTCCTTGTAGGGGGCGAGGCGTGCATCTATGTGGGCAAGGGCGGTGTCCATGTCTTTTGCCAGCTCAAACTCCTTGTCCTTGTATATGCGTTCTTCTATGAAGATACTCTCGAGCGATGCAAAGTGCAACTGTTCAAGCAACTCTCCTTTGCGTATCTGCAATTCCTGGCGCAAAAGCTCCTTTGTGCTGTCAACCGAGCGGCGCAACAGCTCGCTCACAGTGAGGAAGCGCGGTGTGTGGTCGTCAATCACGCAACAGCAGGGGGTGATGCTTATCTCGCAGTCGGTGAAGGCGTAGAGGGCATCTATTGTCTTGTCCGACGAAACTCCCGGGGCAAGGTGCACCAGAATCTCCACCTTGTCCGATGTGTTGTCATCGACCTTGCGTATCTTTATCTTGCCGTTATCCACCGCCTTTAGAATGGATTCTATTATCAGCGGGGTGGTCTTTCCGTATGGGATTTCTGTTATGGTGAGTGTCTTGTTGTCGTCCGATTTTGATATTTTCGCACGGATACGCACACGCCCTGTGCGGTCTCCATCATGGTATCGCGATACATCGATGCAACCACCGGTTTGGAAATCGGGGTAGAGGGTAAACTGCTCCTTGTTCAGGTAGGCTATTGCTGCATCGCACACCTCGTTGAAGTTGTGTGGCAGAATCTTAGATGATAGTCCCACCGCGATACCTTCCACTCCCTGCACGAGCAGCAAAGGGAATTTGACCGGCAGTGTTATGGGTTCTTTGTTGCGTCCGTCGTATGAGAGCTTCCACTCTGTGGTCTTGGGGTTGAATACAACGTCGTGGGCAAAATGAGAGAGGCGTGCCTCTATGTAACGGGGTGCAGCAGCCGAGTCGCCTGTGAGAATGTTTCCCCAGTTACCCTGGCAGTCAATCAAAAAGTCCTTTTGTCCCAGCTGCACAAGTGCACCGGCAATGGAAGCATCGCCGTGCGGGTGGTACTGCATGGTGTGTCCCACTACGTTTGCAACCTTGTTGTATCGCCCGTCGTCAAGCTCACGCATAGCATGCAGAATGCGTCGTTGCACGGGTTTCAAGCCGTCGTACAGGTGTGGCACTGCACGTTCCAGGATAACGTATGAAGCATAGTCGAGGAACCAGTTCTGGTACATACCCGTGAGCTTGTGGGTAACATCTCCGCTCGACACTTTTTGTTGGTGGCTGACCGATTCCGAAACTGCGTTCTCCACGTCCGCGGGCACTCCTGCAGTTTCTTCGTTCATCTCGTCAATATTTCCGTCGTATTCGTTGTAATCCATAAATGATGGGCTCGCCATGAGCCGTTCTTATGTAGTTCTTAAATTGCGATTTACCGCAAATGTAGTTAAAAATCATATAAAAATATACTGTGTAGAGGCATTTTTTTGCGCAGGAACTCTCTTTTGCTGTTTTATATAATGCAAAAGTCTCTTTTTTGCATTATTTTACTATTAATTTACAATTATAATGTGGTAAAATGGTGGTTTTTAGATGAAAAATGATTTACTTTGCAAAAAATTAATATTTATAGAAATATGGCTCAAGAAGATGTATTTAAGAAAGTGGTCGCTCACTGCAAGGAGTATGGTTTTGTTTTCCCCTCGAGCGACATATATGATGGATTAGGTGCGGTTTACGACTATGGACAAATGGGCGTTGAACTGAAAAATAATATAAAGACATACTGGTGGCAGAGCATGGTGCTGCTCAACGATAATATTGTAGGTATCGACTCGGCAATCTTCATGCACCCCACGATTTGGAAGGCTTCGGGGCACGTTGATGCTTTCAATGACCCTCTCATCGATAACCGCGACTCAAAGAAACGCTATCGTGCCGATGTCCTCATTGAGGAGCAGATTGCAAAGTATGAGGAGAAAATGGAGAAAGAGGCTGCAAAGGCTGCAAAGCGTTTCGGTGACTCTTTCAATCGTGAACTTTTCATGGAGACCAATCCCAAGGTGCTTGCCGAGAAGGCTAAACGCGATGCTTTGCAAGAGCGTTTTGCAAAAGCACTCAACGCAATGGACCTTGACGAGTTGCGCCAGATAATTATCGACGAGGAGATTGTTTGCCCCATCTCTGGCACACGCAACTGGACAGAGGTGCGTCAGTTCAACCTTATGTTCTCCACAGAGATGGGTTCCACTGCCGACGCTGCGATGAAGATATATCTGCGTCCCGAGACTGCGCAGGGTATCTTTGTGAACTACCTTAACGTGCAGAAGACCGGTCGCATGCGCGTGCCCTTCGGCATTGCACAGATTGGTAAGGCGTTCCGTAACGAGATTGTAGCCCGTCAGTTTATTTTCCGCATGCGTGAGTTCGAGCAAATGGAGATGCAGTTCTTTGTGCGCCCCGGCAGCGAGCTCGAGTGGTTCAACAAATGGAAGGAGACACGCCTCGCTTGGCACAAGGCTCTTGGCTTTGGCGATGCATCGTATCGTTATCACGACCATGAAAAGCTTGCCCATTACGCCAACGCAGCAACCGATATCGAGTTCAAGATGCCTTTCGGCTTCAAGGAGGTAGAGGGTATTCACTCTCGTACAAACTTTGACCTTGGTCAGCACGAGAAATATTCGGGCAAGAATATCAAATACTTCGACCCTGAGACAAACGAGAGCTACACACCGTATGTTATAGAGACCTCTATCGGCGTGGATCGCATGTTCCTCAGCATCATGTGTGCGTCATACAACGAAGAGAAACTCGAGAATGGCGAAACACGCGTAGTATTGCGCCTGCCTGCGGCTCTTGCTCCCGTGAAGTTGGCTGTGCTTCCTTTGGTTAAGAAAGACGGTCTGCCCGAAAAGGCCCGTGAGATAATGAATGAATTGAAATTCAACTTTAATTGTTACTATGAGGAGAAAGACTCCATCGGCAAACGCTATCGTCGCATGGACGCCATTGGAACCCCCTATTGTGTAACCATCGACCACCAGACTCTCGAGGACGGCATGGTTACTCTGCGTGAGCGCGATACAATGGAGCAGCGTCGTGTGCCCATTGCCGATTTGCGTGGCATCATTCAGGACAATGTCAGCATAACATCATTGTTGAAGAAACTTGTTTGATTTTCAAATGAAAAATATCACAAAATTAATATCTCTGTCGTTGCTCGCGCTCGTGGGATTCATCTCATGCAGCGAGAGCGATGAAACTACCGAGTATGCCAACTGGGCGTTGCGCAACACCCAATATATCGATTCCATTGCCACCGAGGCTGCAACAAACAGCACCGAGGAGTGGAAACGTTTCCTCGCGACAGGGCTCGACGAGAGTGTTGAGTGGGGTAACGAATATTATGTATATTGCAAGGTGAAACATAGTGGCGACGGAACCGAACACCCCTTGTACAATGACAATGTGTGGATAAATTACTCTGGCAGGCTCATTGACGGTACGATATTCGATGCAACATATTCCGGTGAGCTCGACCCCGATTATGAGGCTCCTGTGGAAACTCCTCTCAATGAATGTGTGATAGGTTTCAGCACGGCAGTGCAGGAGATGGTGAACGGCGATGTGTGGGAAGTCTTTATTCCTTATACCCTGGGCTACGGCTCTTCCGATTATGGAACAATTAAAGCATACTCCACACTCATCTTTACAGTGAATCTCGTAGATTTTTCTCACCCTGTAGCAGAATAAAATTATGGATATAAAGAAAGACGGACAACTGCAGATCGAATTAAAAGAGGAGGTTGCCGAGGGCGTTTACTCAAATCTCGCTGTTATAGCTCACTCCTCATCTGAATTTGTGATGGATTTTGTGCGTGTTATGCCCGGTGTGGCAAAGGCACAGGTAAAATCGCGCATTGTAATGACACCCGAGCACGCTAAGCGCCTTATGCTTGCCTTGCAGGATAATCTGCGCAAGTATGAATCACAGTTTGGCGAGGTGCGCCTGCCCGAACAGCGTCAAGGGTATATTCCCGCAGCATCTTTTAAGGGAGAGGCGTAAGAAAAATTCTTTTTGAAATAATAACAAACGGCGTGATGGTTAATCAACCATTACGCCGTTTGTGCGAAACTCCGACAAGGAATACCCGGTGTGTCGCTTAAAGTAGCGGTTAAGGTATGACTGGTCGGGGAAATTAAAATCATTTACAAGCTCCTGGAAGCTCTTGTGAGTGTACATCAAAGCAACCTGTAATTCAATAATTGTATAATGGTCGATAATCTCTTTGGCGTTCTGCCCGCCTGCCCTTTGGCAAATAGAATTCAGTTGTCGGGTGGAAATCTTAAGGCTATCGGCATAAAACTGCACCGAGCGATTCTCGCGGAACATCTTTGCCAGTAAAATGCGGAATTCATAGAATAGCTTGTCCTTGTTCTCCGAGATATGTTCCTTTGTGGGGAATGCGGTCTCTTTGTTTATATGCTGTATATAAAGCAGCAGAGAGTTTACGACAAGAATGACATTCTGTCTGCAATACTCCATATTGCTTTCGCTGCCTGCAAGTTCTGCATCAAGAATATCTATTTGCCTGAAGATGTTCGTTACAAATTCCTTTTCCAGTTCGTTGTTCCCGCCCTGATGTATGCGGCGTTCTATCGTCTGCATGGTCTCGGGTCCCATAGAACTGCGGGCTGCAAGCCATATATGCTTGGTGAGCCCCAGCAAACGTGCTGAAAAATCGCTGGTGATATCCAATAATAGGATATTTGAACCTGCGGGGCATATTATAATCTGCCCGGGTGTGAAACGGTATTTTTGCCCGTCGATAGTGAACAATGCTTCACCGCTTATGCCATAAAAAATGGTGGTGTGTTGCAGCTGGTATGCGTGCTGCATAAATTGTTGCAACGATGATTGTGTGGTAGCAAACCCCTGTTGCGGCAACTTCTTCAGATAGATATTATTCATAGCTTCAAATAGGAAAACAGCTCTTCCTTTTGTTTTGTGGAGCTAGAGGGAGTCGAACCCTCGTCCAAACGAGGAAACCATATGCTTTCTACACGCTTAGTCTTCGGTAGGATTTTCGAGCGCAAGCAAGACCGAGACCACCAACTTGTGCCTTATCCTCTAAGATTTCACCTTGGCATCGAGGCCTGCCAAGATTAGTCCCGATTTGCCTGCACCACCTTGTCGGATTGCTTCGGAACAAGAGCGTCCGGGTGATGTCTCGTTCCCGCACCTTGTGCAGGAATAAAGCTAATCTACTGTACTTCGATTAAGCAGCGAGAGCATAAGAAGTTTCGCCAGATAATTGTTGCGGGCTCAGATTATAGTGCGAACCAACGAGGCACTGCGTGCTTACATACCTTTTCTACCCGCTGTCAAATCCAGATAGCCCCGATATTGCGTTGCAAAGATAGGGCGTTTTTCTCTTTTTTCAAAGAATAACCGCTTTCTTTTTCTTTTTATACATTAATTTAAGTAAAAAAAGCCCACGCACAGGCGGTGGCTGTTAAATGATTAAGTTTGTTCAGGTCCTATTGTGCATATAGGAAAAAAGGAGTACTTTTGCACTATTAATAGTGCAAAAATATTACACCAATAGACAACTGCATCTATGACACACTTTTATATATGGTTTTTAGCGTTGGCATTAGCTATGGACTGCTTTGCCGTTTCCATCGCAAGCGGAATAATATATGGCAGAGTGCGATGGAGGCTTATGCTTATTATGGCCTTCCTCTTTGGCTTTTTCCAAGCATTTAATCCCTTGTTGGGGTGGTTGGCAATAGGCAGTTTTCACTTCCTCATAAAGAATATCGACCATTGGATTGCTTTTGCCATTCTCTTCTTTTTGGGGGTGCGCATGGTTATGGATTCCTTCAAGGAGGAGGAAAAGAAAAAATTTAATCCTCGCAAGCTGAAGGTTATTTTTACTCTTGCTATTGCAACCAGCATTGATGCGCTTGCAGTGGGCGTCTCCTTTCCCTGTATGGGAATAACCACACTAAGCAGTGTACTTTATCCTTTGGCGGTAATAGGTTTTGTCTCCTTTGTGATGTCTATGCTGGGGCTTCTGCTCGGGATATTCTGTGGAAAGAGGTTCGCACGCAACCTGCGTGCCGAGTTCTGGGGTGGAATAATACTTATTATAATAGGTATAAAAACTCTTGTCGAACATATATCATTTTAGAAGTGAGCGTAAAGTTTCTGAAATATTTCTCCTTCGGCTCTTTAGCACTGCTTGTGGCGGTGCTGGTGCTATCCACCATCGTGGGTGCTGTTTGGGACACATCTGTTGCTCACAGAGTAATTTATTCTTCGCCGCTGTTTGTGCTTTTGTGGGCGGTGATGGTTGCATCGTCTTTGCTATATATATTTAACACTCCGATGAGGCGCGTGGCAGCCTCGCTTTTTCTTCATCTTGCCCTTGCGCTGGTGCTTGTTGGTGCTTTTATGACATATTGTATGGGGGAACGTGGCACACTCACTCTTTGCAAGGGTGCACCGCCGGCGAGTATGTTTGTACAGAGCGATGGCTCGCTTGCGAAATTCCCTTTCAGGATAATTCTGCAAGATTGTGCCGTGGAGTATTGCGATGACGGTGTCTCACCATGCGATTATGTGGCAGAGATTGCAGTGCAACCATCTGTCGCAGATGGAGAGGTTGCTACGCTCTCTATGAATAAGGTGTATGACAGGGAGGGGTTTCGTTTCTGTTTGTCCTCTGTTGATAATGATTGTGTAACACTGCTCGTGAGTCACGACCCGTGGGGTGTCTTTGTTACCTACTTGGGCTATCTGCTTGTGATTGCAGCTTTTATCTGTGTGTTTGTGGCGCGTAATACCCAAAAGCGTGTATTGATGCAACGATTGGCGGCAGTGGGTTATCCGCACATAAAGATACCTTCGTTTCGTTGGTGGCAGATTGTTTCAGGCTCTTTACTCTTGTTTGCCATTATTGGTTACTTGGGCATATCACGCTGGGTGGATAGTGGGGTGTTCCCAGTTTCCAACGGTGCCGAGGTTATGATGTTTATTGCGTGGTGTGCCTTTTTTGCGGTATTCTTTTTTCGTAAAAACCATAATCTGGCTTTTGGTGCTTTTGCATTGGCTTTTATATGTGCCGCCGTGTCGTTGTCGAGTGGTGTGACAACCGTAGGTGTGGTCTCTCCTGTGTTGCGCACTCCTTTGTTGCCTTTGCACGTTATAACAATAATTCTGTCTTACGTTTTTATAGGGCTCTTAGCGGTTAATGCTCTTGTGTCGCTTGTGGTTTATTGGCTCAATGGAGATTACAAACGATTGGAGAATACTGCCACAAGCGGGCGTGTGATGCTCTACTATGCAACATGGTTGCTCATTGCCGGAATCTTCTTAGGCTCAGCATGGGCAAATATCTCATGGGGACGTTATTGGGGCTGGGATCCTAAGGAGGTGTGGGCACTGATAACCCTTATCGTCTGTTCTTTTGGCTTTCACACCCGTTCCTTGCCGTTTATGGCGCGCCCATTGGTGTTTCACTGTTTCTGTCTGTTGGCTTTCCTTGTGACGCTTTTCACCTTCTTTGGGGTTAATTATTTGCTTGGCGGGTTGCACAGCTATGCATAAACCGAATGGGCTTGGAAGGCGAGCAACTGTGTTTTTTATATATTGTGCTACATCTTAAAGTTTTCACCTTGTCCGTTTTTTGCAAAATTATTGAGGGAGTACTAAAAACAAATAATAGTACTCCCTCGCAAAGAAATGTATAATTTAAAACCTACTTTAATTTATGTATATTGTGTTGTAATACTTTTGTAATTAGAATGTTTTCATTATTCCAACTTTCAGTATGCCGTAGTCGAACATGTTTTTTGTTTCAAATTCTACTGCTGTTACATTGTAGCTGATGTTTAAGAAATAATTGTCTCCTTTTTTTGTTTCAAAGATTTTATACGCAAGTCCTATGTCGGCCTTAACTCCGTATGTGAAATCGAATTCTAGTTCTTTATCACCTTCTTGTATCCAAGCTGAGTGATCTTGTACAAATTTATTACCCCATCTATCTGTTGTAATAGAAGTCCACTCTTTATAAACGTATTCTGCATCCAGAAGTTTACATCCTACCCCGATATATGGGCCAAAACGAAAACTTACGATAAAATTTTCACCAAATTTCATTCTGTGTCGAGCTCCGATGCTTATACCTATTTCATGATTACTTGGATAGTCGAATTTTAGGTCGCTCTCGGCAAAAATCTCATAGTAAATGTGGTTGCGTGTATCTTGCGAATATGCAAAAGAATACATTTTAGTCTCTTTTTGATATCCCAAACTTAGTTCTTTTGCATTAACTGTTGTATACTCCGGTATGGACAATCTTTTTTTTGTTTCTTGAGCGTAAATACCTATGGTTGTGAAACTTAAAACTAATATTACTATAATATTTTTCATTGTCATTGTTTTGTATTGTGGTACTACTCTTTTTCGGATTTTCGTTTACTCCGCAAGTTCCATTTGCAATGTGAATAGTGTTATACATACAAAAAAAGCGCGGAACTTTTAATGTTCTTCGCTCTTGCGGGGTGTTTGGCGTAACCCTAACCGACGAATAACATAAAAGCCCACGCATAAACGCAGGCATTTATAGTTATTATTCCGGTTGTAGATAGTCGCCAAACTTTCGCAAGAGAAATAATAAGCTAAAAACGCTTTTTCCAGGTTCTTATAGTATGTATATTGAAGAGCTTATTTGTTCATAGGCATTGTGGTTTGTGTGTTGTATTATTCTAAGAAAAATATTGTTCTATTGTAAAAATTATTATCTTGCGTAGTTTACGGCACGTGTCTCGCGTATTACTGTAATCTTCACCTGTCCAGGGTAGGTCATCTCGTCTTGTATCTTCTTTGCAATCTCGCCGGATAAGAGCTCGGTTTGCTTGTCGTCAATCTTGTCGGCACCTACAATAACGCGCAGTTCGCGACCTGCCTGTATTGCGTAGGTCTTTGTTACGCCGGGGTAAGACATCGCGAGTTGCTCAAGGTCGTGCAAGCGTTTGATGTATGCCTCCACAATCTCGCGACGTGCACCGGGGCGTGCGCCCGAGATGGCGTCGCACACCTGTACGATGGGGGCGATGAGACTGGTCATCTCTACCTCGTCGTGGTGGGCTCCAATGGCGTTGCAGATATCGGGTTTCTCCTTGTATTTCTCGGCAATCTTCATGCCATACTCTGCGTGGGGTAGCTCGGTCTCCTCGTCGGGTACCTTGCCAATATCGTGCAACAAGCCGGCGCGTTTCGCTTTCTTGGGATTGAGACCAAGCTCTGCTGCCATCACTGCGCACAGGTTGGCTGTTTCGCGTGCGTGTTGCAGGAGGTTCTGCCCGTATGATGAGCGGTATTTCATCTTTCCGATGATGCGAATGAGCTCGGGGTGCAAGCCGTGTATTCCAAGGTCTATTGTGGTGCGTTTGCCGGTCTCGATAATCTCCTCCTCAATCTGTTTCTTCACCTTTGCAACAACCTCCTCAATGCGGGCGGGGTGTATGCGACCGTCGGCAACAAGCTGATGCAGTGCAAGGCGTGCAATCTCGCGGCGTACAGGGTCGAATGCGCTCAGTACGATGGCCTCGGGGGTGTCATCTACCACAATTTCCACTCCGGTGGCAGCTTCCAAAGCACGAATGTTGCGTCCCTCGCGTCCGATGATGCGGCCTTTCATCTCGTCGTTGTCGATGTGGAACACTGTTACGGAGTTCTCGATGGCTGTTTCTGTGGCAACGCGCTGTATTGTTTGTATAACAATTTTCTTTGCTTCCTTGCCGGCGGTCATCTTGGCATCGTCGATAATATCGTTGATATATGATGCTGCCTGTGTCTTTGCCTCCTCCTTTAGCGACTCCACAAGGCGGTTCTTTGCATCTTCTGCCGAAAGACCGCTTATTGCTTCCAGTTTTTCGCGTTCTTGCAAGTGCAGTTTATCGAGCTCCTCTTGCTTGCGCTCAAGCAATCCTTTCTGTGCTTCAAGGTTCTCGCGCAGGTTCTCAACTTCATTCTTGCGGCGTTGCAGGTCCTCGTTGCGCTGGTTAAACTGTATCTCGCGTTGTTTCAAGTGATGTTCGGCCTGCTGAATCTTGTTGTTGCGCTGCGAAATCTCTTTCTCTAACTCTGCTTTTTTGTTCAGGAATTTCTCCTTCACCTCAAGCAGCTTGTTTTTCTTTATTACCTCGGCTTCTTTATGCGCCTCGTCAATGATGCGCTGGAACTTTGCCTTAAAGCCGAAACGGATTATTACGTATTGGCAGATGCAACCGATGAGGGCTCCTGCAACTGCGCCAATAATGATTAATGATGTTGTTGTAAGCATAATGTTACTAAAATTAAAATATATAATAAAACGCACCGCTATATTCAAGCCCGATGTGTGTGTCATCGGCTTTGTGAATACGGCAATGCGTGAACTCTCAATAAAAAACGCGGAATCACTTCTTCTCTTCCAAAGTGCTGTCAATGAGGCGCGAAAGTTCGTTTACCTTTCTCAGCACCTCTGCCGACCCTGCATCATCGGTCTGCTTCACCTTCTCCAGGGCAATGTCGAGTGCTGCCATTATGAGGACACGCACATCTCCCTCGCCCGAGAAATATTTTTTGTATATAGCCAGCTTGTCGTTTGTGAGACGTGCTGCTTTGCGGTAGTATGGTTCCTCGCTTGCTTTCACTGTGAGCGGGAACGAAATTCCGTCAATTATAAGGCTGATTCCTAATTCTCTATCTTCCATTTGCCCGGTCCCTTAATATGGTTATTTCTTCAGCGACTCGATGCATCGGTCGATTTCACGCACCAGCTTCGATAATCTCTCCCGCGTCTGCCCAATCTCGCTATCGCTGAGACTTATTACCTTAGCCTGTTTCAGATTGTTGTAGTTTCTCTCCAACGAGTCGCAACGTTGCTGCAACTCCATGAGCCTGTTCTCCTTCTCTTCCATGAGAGATTCAAGCTCACTGTTGCGCTCTTGTAATTTTTTGTAGCTGTGCAACAGCAGGTGGAGCTTCTGCTCAAAGTGCATCAATGTTATTCTATCGTTCTCGGTCATAATACGACAATCTCTTCTGTAAATATATAAATACAATATTCACATTAGTGCAAATATATAGGAATTTTCGGATATTTGAAAGATTTGAATGCTTTTTTGTGAAAAATGAACGAAATCTCTTCCGTTTATGACCATTTCTCTAAAAAGAGTTGCAGGTTGTGTATATTCTATTGTGGGGATTGTGGGCATGTGGCAATAGTTAAGAGGGCTGCAATATTCCAATGGCATTGAACAGTGTGCTGTAGTATTCTGCTTTTTTCTCCGGTGCAAGCGGATAGGCGCGAGAGGTCGATGGCAGCCGCCATAGCTCCACTTGGCGGTTGCCGTATTGCAGAGTGGTACTCTCGCCAATCTTGGGCATCTCGGCATTGTGTGGCGATAGTATAGCCTGTGCAGCCTTCTCGCCTGTAACTGCAATGGTGTGGCAGTGTGGCATCGTTGCAAGCAGGGCTGCAATATCGGTGGCTTCCACTATTTGCAGCCGGGCATCGGAGGCGTTGCCACTCAAACGACGCACGGCTGTTGCGGCGTCGTAGAGGGCAATGCCCTTTTCTGCGAGGAAGGATTTTATCTCTTTCTCTCTGAATTGCTTGGCTGTTTTTTCTATAAAATATTCCTTTTCATCGAAAAATATTATACCCATTATACGCCAAAAATCGTTCGTTATGTTGGGGTAATAGAATTCCATTGACCAACGAATGCGGGGTGGTGGAAAACTGCCGAGAAAGAGGACTTTTGCATTGGCTGGTGCAAAGGGTTCCCATGGGTGCTGTTCTATGCCGGGGGTAGTGTTGCTCTTCTTTTTCATTGTGCAGGTGTAAATTCAAAGCGGTTGAGCATTGCTGTAGGGGCATAGGCTCTTTTTGCCTGTCGCAGCCCCTCGTTGCCGAGGTCCTCTTCGCGGTTGATGAGGGTTACCTGTGGGTGTTCGTTCAATATGTCGGCTGCAAAAAGGCTTGTAAGCGTTTCGCCCAATCCTGCATATTCCCTATCGGCTTTTTCAATGTGTATGTAGAGCATATTGCCCCACACTTCGCCCAATGTAAATGCAACAACCCTGTTGTCAATAGTTATAATGCCTGCGGGTTGCGGGTAGATGGGCAGGTTACGCACTGTGGCGATGCTCTGGTGCACCTCGTAGCAGCGCATTATGGCTTCGTCGCACCCCTTGCCCAGCAGGAACTCGGTTACAGCGGGTATGTCGTCTGTGGTGCAACGTTTGTATGTGTAGTGTGGGTAATCGGCAAGGAACTTTTTCTTGCGGTTGCGGCGTTTGCTCAGAGCCTTGCCTTGCAGAGTAGCAATATCCTCGGCGCGGTGTATGTAGTCTGCCCAGCCGTCAAGTTCTTGCATAGTGTGGCAGGGTAGCAGGGCGGCAATCTTCTCTGCAACATCTTGCGGCGCTGCGGTTATGTGCAGTGGCTCGTTATGCTGCCTGCAGTGCTCCTGCAACATGGCTATGCTCTCTTCAAGCGGAAGGCTGCCTATGGGCGGCAGGAATGAGGGTGTTGCAAGGTCGAGCTCCGAGATGCTGCGTATGAAAAGCGTGTCGCTCTTCACGGCATACTCGTAGTGCATATATTCTGCCCACATGATGAGGTTGCCGGGTGTATAGTCGCATGAGTGGGTAAGTGCTCTTGCGGCAAAGTATTTCAGCGTCTCTAAGGCGTCTGTTGTTATAGGTTTGAATGTAAGCATATTGGTTGCTCGTAAATTAAATAGGCTGTCGCGCCCAATAAACGCGACAGCCTATTTATGTGAATGTTATTTTGTAACCTCGTCGCTGTTGGGGCGGGGCTCCTTCTTTGCAAGGGTTATTATTTTGTAAACATAGTTGCTTATCCACTCCTCGGAATAGCCCAGCTTCTCTTTGTACTGGCGCACTGCATAAACGGTGCGGAAGGTTGCTTCGTCTTTCCAGTTGTTCTTTGTGAGAATGTCATTTACAATCTTCTCGGTCATTCCTTTAAGCAGCTTGTGGAAGATTGACGGGATTCGGAATTTCCACTGCATGAGGTTGCCCACAAGCATCATGAGGTCATTGTTGAATCCTTGGAACATGAACAGGAAGGGCTGAACATCGTTTATTCTTTTGCAATTCTTCTTTATCGAGAGGTCAATCTCCTTGAAGAAATTGTCGTTGAGCCCGTAAATCTGCTCCAGCATCTTCTTGCAGCGACCGCGCTCGGCTACTCCTAATTTGTTGTTCTGTGTTGCCACTTTGAGCGTGCGTTTGAATGTCGCAAGGTCGGGCAGCATGCCAATGTTGGTTATTCCAAGGTTTGCGGCCAGTACCGATTGGTAATATACGCGTATGAGGGTCATGAAGTCCTCCATGCCGCCTATGCGCTGCTCGTTATCTTTCTTCTTTTTGAAAAAATCAAATAGTCCCATATCCAGATATTATTTTTTGTTTTTACGTTTTTGTTGTTCTTCAAGCATGCGTTGCTGTTGCTCTTGCAATGCCTCAAGGCGTGCCATGAGGTTGCTGCGTTTCTTGGGGTTGTTCTTGTTCTTCTCGTTATACTCCTCCATCTTGCGCAACAAATCCTGTTCGTTTACGGTTCTTCTGAGGTAGATGAAAATGAGCACGCTTATGAGGGTTGAAATAAAATAGTAGTAGTTCAAGCCCGAAGAGTAGTCGTTGAAGATGAAGAAGAACATGATGGGCATGAGGTACATCATCCAACGCATAATCTTAGCCTGTTGCTCTTGCTCAGGCGAGCCACCCATGGTGGGCTGCATCTTTGATGTGTAATATGTGTTGAGTATCTGTGTTACACAGAAGAGCAAGCAGAAGATGCTTATGTGGTTGCCGATGGGCCATATTGAGGTGTTCCACTGAATGAGCGCATCGAACGACGACAGGTCGTGGGCCCACAGGAAACTCTCCTGGCGCAGCTCTATTGCATTAGGCACAAAGTTGAACATTGCGATGAACACGGGCATCTGGATGAGCATGGGCAAGCAACCTCCCATGGGGCTTGCACCATATTTGCTGTAAAGCCCCATAATCTCCTGCTGTTTCTTGAGCGCGTCCTCGGCTTTTGTGTATTTTGCGTTTATCTCGTCAATGTATGGCTTTAATGCGCGCATCTTTGCCGATGAGATGTATGACTTGTAGGTGAATGGATAAACAATCGCCTTCACTATGAGTGTGAGCAGCAGTAACACAATTCCCATGTTGAGCCCCCAGCTGTTGAGCCAGTCGAAGAGGTAGATTATGAAGAAACGGTTAATCCAGCGCACAATGGGCCAGCCGAAGTAAATAAGCTTATGAAGATCGAGATCTTTGTCGCTGTTTATCGCAAGCTCGTTGCTCTCGGTGAGGTCGGAATATTTGTTGGGGCCGAAGTAGAACTGAATGTCGGTAGCAACCTTGCCTGTGGGGTCGAATGGGGTGTGCATCGATGCATAACAGTTCTTCAAAAGCCCTTTACCCTCGTTTATGGTGTCCGACTCCAGGAAAGCATCGGTAAACTGCTCGCCTGCAATCATGATGCATGAGAAGAACTGGTTTTTGAAGGCAACCCAGTCGAGTGGTTCGTTGAGGGTCTCCTCGTCATTCTTCATCTCGCTCAGATAGTCTGTGTCGTCGTTCGCTATCTTGTATGTTACGGTAGAGTATTGTTGTTCAAATTTGTAACCTTTTTCCTGCTGGCGCATAAGCTGCTCCCAGCAAATGCCCATCTTGCGCAACGAACTTGGGAAGAACCCTTGCATGTTGTGGGCGTCTATGGCAAGATTCACCATGTAGCTATCGGGTAACAGCCTGTATGCAAAATCTATGTACTTGTCCCCGGCGAATGCAAGACGCATTACAACGCTGCTGTCGCTCTGCTCGCGCGGTGTAAAGTAGAGAATGTTGGTGTCGATGTTCTTCTCCTTTCCATCAAATGTGAAATACATCTGGTTGGCAACTTTCTGTTTGCGCCCTCTGCTGTCGGTATATACGATGCTGTCGTTGGCATCGAAGAGGGTGAGATTGTTGCCCTGCTGGTCCTTGTAGTCGAAAAGAGTGGCAGATGTGATTCTTCCTCCCAATGTAGAGATGTTTACTTTTATTTTATTGTTGGCGAGTGTTATCTGCTCGTCGGTGCCGTTCAATACGTTGAAGAGTATTGACGAACTGTCGCTCTTCTGCTCCTCCAATGCAGCCTCCTCGGCTATCATGATTTGTTGTTTGGCAGCCTCTTCGGCTCTTTGTATGGCAGCGATGGAGTCCTGATAACGCTGTTGCGCCGCAGCCTGTTCGGGGTTGGGGCGGTTGAAATAGAAGAATGCTACAAAAAGCAGTCCTATAAGTGCAAATCCTGTAATACTGTTTTTATCCATAATCTGTTTGTTTTCTTTGTAGTATTTGTTAATGGTGCGAATTCGGTTTCCCTTGTTTTAACGGTATGAAACCCTTGTTGTGGGTGCTATAATTTTCGCACGAAGTGCAATGATGGTAACAGCGAGCGAGATATGAAACCTGTTTCAATATTTCACAGCGAGTGCAATCCATTTTCGCACGAAGTGCAAAGATACGAAAAATAAAAGTATTTCCGCCTGCTTTGTTTTGTAAATTTATATAAATATTCAATTTGTGGCATATTTTAATTTATAAATAGCAATTTTTTAGAATTATGTGCAGAAAATGTAGTACCTTTGCAAATTAATTGCCGGGAGGTGTGCCGTTGCCGGCTATCATTATGAAAAACACAATTCTGATATGAAGAAATATTTATTTGCACTGTGGTTGCTTTGTTTCTCCTCTTTTGCTTTTGCGCAACAGGAAAACAGCGTTGCCGATTATTTTAAGGCAAAGATTGATTCGCTTGTTTGCGACACCTTGTTTGCAAGCGGAATTGACGAAGAGGAGGAGATGAGCGCCAACCCTGTATATATAAAGTTACTCACATCGCCCGTGTTGTATAACTCGGTGATAAAGAATGCATTTACCGGCAATACGGGTGTGAGCACCGGCGGTAACGGTGGTACTCTGGCTGCCGATGACAAACGCTCGGCTGTGATAGATGCTATGCTTATGAAGGTTTATCGCGAGCACCCGGGCAAAATTTATATCACCGAGGAGCAGTTGCGCAAGGAGGCTCCCGTGCCTGCGGCAAAAACCGAGGAGGTTGTGAAGATTGAACTTGCCGATAACCCCGTGTTAGATGTGCCCGATAATCTTGTAGGCGGCTTGAAGACCACTGTGAACAAGCCTTCATATTGGCGCACATCGGGCTCTTTCGATTTGAAATTTACACAGAACTATGTGTCTTCCAACTGGTCGCAGGGTGGTGAAAACTCTCGTGTGATGCTGGCGGTTCTTGTCTTTAATTTCAACTACGACGACAAGGATAAGATAACCTTTACCAATAAATTCGATGCCCATTTGGGCTTTACAACTGTTGATGGTGATACCTTGCATAGCTTCAAGACCAACAATGACAAACTACGCCTGGAATCTACATTAGGTTACAAATTGGTGAACAAGCTCGACCTTACGGTTAAGAGCAAGCTTGAGACCCAGTCATTGCCCAATTATCCCACCAACAGCTACGATTTTGTATCAAAATTCATGGCGCCTTTTGATGCTAACTTCTCTGTCGGTCTCAACTACAAGCCACGATGGAAAAACCTCTCGCTCGAGGTCTTTCTTGCACCTTTGTCGGCATACAATTATAAGTTTGTGCGTTACAAGCACCTTGTTACCCGTTATGGTATCAGGGAAAGTCGCCATCACAGGGAAGACTTCGGTACGCAGTTGATTGTTACTGTGCCTTCGGCAACATTTTTCAAGATATTGCAGTGGAACAGCCGTGCCGAGTTCTACACAAACTATGCTCGCTCGTTCTTTTCATGGGAGAATACGTTCAATATAAAACTAAACCGCTATTTTTCGGTTTCTATGGTTATGCACACCCGCTTCGATGACAGCTCTCCCGGGCTCAAAGATGAAAAGCACGGTTATTGGCAGTTGAAGGAGTATATGACATTGGGCTTCTCCTACTCATGGTGATTGATGCATGAATTATTAGGTGTATGAATTGGCAGTCTTTTTTTCCGGTTACCGACCCTACATGGATATTTTTGGGGGTGCTGTGCATTATATTGTTTGCACCTCTGCTGTTTAACAAACTACATTTGCCGCATATCATAGGTATGATTCTTGCGGGTCTTCTTGTGGGGCCCAACGGATTGAATATCCTCACACGCGATGATAGCTTTGAACTCTTTGGCAAGGTGGGGCTCTATTATATAATGTTCCTTGCCAGTCTCGAAATTAATTTGCAAGAGATGAGGCAGGCAAAGGGCGGTGCGCTGCTGCTCGGTCTCTCGGTCTTTGTTGTGCCGATTGTGCTGGGTATCTTCACCAATATGACAATTCTTGGATATGGTCTCATAACGTCGGTGCTGCTCGCAAGTATGTATGCTTCATACACATTACTCTCCTATCCCATTGTTGCACGCTATGGTCTCTCTCGTCTGCGTTGCGTTAATTTTGTGGTGGGGGGTACCATGATTACCGATACACTCACTCTTTTTGTGCTTGCCGTCATAAGCGGAATGTTTACCGGCAACTCCGATGTGTGGTTCTTTGTGCTGCTCATGCTAAAGCTCATTGTGATCACAACCGTCATAATTTTATTTTTCCCACGCATAGCGCGTTATTTCTTCAGAAGATATAACGACGGGGTCATACAATACATCTTTGTCATGGCGCTGCTGTTCCTGGGAGCCGGGCTTATGGAGCTCGCAGGCATGGAGGGTATCCTGGGCGCCTTTATTACCGGTCTTGTGCTTAACCGTCTCATTCCGCACTCGTCTCCCTTGATGCGTCGCATAGATTTTGTTGGCAATGCCATATTTATTCCATATTTTCTCATAGGTGTGGGCATGATGATAAATCTGAAGGTGCTCTTCGGCAATTTTTCGGCGTTGTCGGTTGCTGCGGTGATGATATTTACTGCTCTCACCGGTAAAGCTATTGCATCGTGGATTACTGCCCGCACATACAAGATGTCGGCGCGCGAGCAATATCTGATGTTCGGTTTGAGTACCTCGCAAGCTGCTGCAACCCTTGCTGCCGCCATTGTGGGACACAAGATAATACTTCCCGATGGTTCTCATCTTCTTAGTGAAGATGTGCTCAACGGTACCATTTTGCTCATTCTTGTTACCTGCATTGTGAGCTCCATTGTCACCGACCGCACAGCGCGCCGCATAGCGGTGTCGGGTGAGGTTACCGATAAGCCTGCAAATACCTCCAAGAAGATGTTGCTTGCTCTTGCCAATCCCAATATGGTGGACAGGCTCATGGATCTTGCCCTCTTGTTGCGCAAAGAGAGTTCTACGGTGCCTCTTTCGGCGGTTAATGTGGTGCTTGACGAGGACGAAAAGATGCGTGAGCGAGCTCAGAAGGTGCTTGACAAGGCTGCCGATATTGCAGCATCGGTAAATGTGCCCCTGCTCACAAAAGTGCGTCTCACCACCAACCTCTCATATGGTATTATCCATGAGATGAAAGAGAACTATTATCGCGAGCTCATTGTGGGTTTCCACCAAAAAGAGACAGCAAACGACTCTTTCCTTGGCGGTGTGCTGCCCGAGCTGCTCAATGGTATAAACACTCAGATAATAATGGCGCGTATAAATATTCCATTGAATACCATACGCTGCATACATATAACATTCCCCGCAAAAGCAGAATATGAAGCGGGTTTCCATCATTGGGTGGAGGAGACCGCCCGCATGGCAGTGGGTCTGGGTTGCAAGATTATATATCACGGGCATGTGGATACAATGGCGCATATACGCATCAAGCTCAAAAAAGACTCAGTTCCCATAAACTGCGAGTTTTGCGAGACCGATGGCGGTAACGACCTCAAGCGTCTCTCGAGCATTATTGCCGATGACCATCTGCTCATAATTGTGAGTGCCCGCCGTGGCTCCATCTCGTTCCGTCCCTCGCTCGACCATGTGTTTGTGCAGTTGCAGCGCGACTACCGCGAAACAAGCGTGCTGCTTATATATCCCAATGGCTATGCTATTGACGGAGATGTTGTGTGATGTGCTCTATTTGTCGCTTTTGCGGTAATATTGCAACTAATTCTTTTCAACTACAAAGATTTTTGGTTACTTTTGTAATCTAATACAAATAAAATCCCGTTACTATGAAGGAATTTTTCAGTATGATGCGTCGCTTTGTGATGCCCTATAAAAAGTATGTAGGCTTGGCAATAATCTTGAATATCCTGTCTGCCATAAGCAACATATTCTCTTTCACACTATTAATCCCCATTTTGGACATTTTGTTTCAAACGGGAGCCCACAATGTGGTGTATGAATATATGGAGTGGGGCAGTGCCGGAATAAAGGAGGTGGCTGTCAATAATTTCTACTACTACATTACGCAACTTATAGCCATTAAGGGTGCCTTGATTACACTGCTTGTCATAGGTGTTGCTTTTATTGTGATGACACTTGTGAAGACAAGTTGCTATTTCGCATCCTCGGCTGTGATGATTCCTTTGCGCACAGGTGTTGTACACGATATCCGTGTGATGCTCTATTCAAAGATAATGAGTCTCCCGCTTGCATTCTTCTCGCAAGAGCGCAAGGGCGATATTATTGCTCGCATGAGCGGTGATGTGAATGAGGTTGAGAACTCCATAACCAGTTCGCTCGACCTTCTTATGAAAAACCCTATTCTCATAATTCTCTATTTTGCGGCACTTATCATCACAAGCTGGGAACTTACACTTTTTACCATTCTTGTGTTGCCGGGCATGGGCTGGATTATGGGGCGTGTGGGCAAGCGTCTTAAACGTCGTTCTCTCGAGGTGCAAGAGCGTTGGAGCAATGTTATGTCTCAGCTCGAAGAGAGCCTGGGCGGTTTGCGCATAATAAAGGCATTCATTGCCGAGGAACAGATGAAGAAACGCTTCACCAACACCAGCAAAGGTGTGCGCGATTCGGGTTGCAAGGTATCTACTCGCCAGGCGTTGGCACACCCCATGAGTGAGTTCCTTGGAACAGTGCTCATTGTTTTTGTGTTGTGGTTTGGCGGCTTGCTCATTCTCAACGAGTCTTCACGCATAGATGCTCCCACATTTATATTCTATATGGTAATTCTATATAGTATAATAAACCCCTTGAAAGAGTTTTCAAAAGCAGGCTATAATATTCCCCGCGGTCTTGCATCGTTGGAGCGCATCGATAAGATTATGAATGCCGAAAATCCCATTAAGGAGCCTGCCAACCCTGCAAAGATTGATACTCTCAATGATAAGATAGAACTTAAAAATATCTCTTTCAGCTATGATTCACGCGAGGTATTGCACGATGTGAGTCTCGAGATTCCCAAAGGCAAGACCATTGCTCTTGTGGGGCAATCGGGTTCGGGAAAATCAACTCTTGTCGATTTGATACCCCGCTACCACGATGTGCAGCAGGGCGAGGTGCTCATAGACGGTATAAATATAAAAGATTTTCGCGTGCACGACCTGCGTTCAATTATCGGTAATGTGAACCAGGAGGCAATCCTCTTCAACGATACGTTCTTTAATAACATTGCATTTGGTTGCGAGAACGCTACAATGGAACAGGTGATTGAGGCTGCAAAGATAGCCAATGCACACGACTTTATCATGGCAACCGAGTTTGGCTACGATACCAATATAGGCGACCGTGGAGGTCGTTTGAGCGGTGGTCAGCGTCAGCGTGTGAGCATTGCTCGTGCAATTCTTAAGAATCCTCCCGTGCTCATTCTCGATGAGGCTACTTCGGCACTCGATACAGAGTCGGAGCGTCTTGTGCAGGATGCATTGGAGCATCTTATGAAGAATCGTACAACCATCGCTATTGCTCACCGTCTCTCCACCATCAAGCATGCCGATGAGATATGCGTGTTGCACGAAGGGCGCATAGTGGAGCGCGGCAAGCACGAAGAGCTGCTCGCAAAGGACGGTTATTATAAGAAGCTGAACGATATGCAGTCGTTGTCATAAGAGAAAAGTTCCCCGCAGGGAGCTTTTCTCTTATGCTTTGTCATTGTGGAACGGCTCAAACTGTGATTCTTTGTCCACCCAGCTGGGTTTGCGCATTGCGTATATTATAAAAGGTGCAATAACCACCACAAGACACCCAATTATCAGCACCGAGTACCACACGGCATTGCTACCCACTGAAATCTGTGCAGGTGGTATAAAGCTCAATACGAAGGCGAGCAAGCTACCCAGGAATCCCATTCCGCTCACAATCCACATGACACAGTTACCCTTGCTGCCCAAACGGAACGGGCGCGGAGTATCCTTCATGCTGTATCTCAGATATATTGCGGCAGCGAACATCATAAGATACATTATAAGATACAGCAACACGGTGAGCTGCGAAAGAATCTGGTAGAAACTCTGCACCGATGGCATCACCACAAACAACAGGCTGAGAACGGTAACGGCACCTCCCTGTATGAGAAGAATATTCTTCTGCACTCCAAGTTTGTTTGCTTTCTGCATAAAAGGAGGCAGATACCCCGCCTTTCCCACAGCAAAAATACCTTTCGATGGTCCCGAAACCCAGGTGAGCACACCGGCAAGCACGCCAAAGGCGAGTGCCACGGCTATGATGGGCGACAGCCACGATGCGTGTATATAGGCAAAATAGTTGTCAAATCCCACGAGTAGGCTTTGTGTGAGGTTTATATCCTTCTGCGGAATGATTATTCCCAAAGAGAATGTTCCCAGCACAAAAATGAGTACAGTTATTATCGCGCCCATAAACACCGCCTTGGGATACTCTTTCGCAGGGTTGTTCATGTCTTTAACGTGGATACCGGTCATCTCCATGCCGGCATAAAAAAGGAATATTCCCGATGCAAGTACCAAATTGTCGAGTTTTGTGATGTCGGGGAAGAAACTGCCACTGAAATCCATCTGCGAGGTTCCGCCCGATGCCAAGTACATAACGGCAAGAATCATCAGCAGGAATGCAGGGATAATAGTTCCCACAAGTCCGCCTATCTTTGCCACTTTGCTCACCCAGCCAAGCCCTTTCAGCGATATGTAAGTTGCAGCCCAGTAAATCACTAACACCACAACAAGGGTATAGAACTTGTTAGATGCCAGTTCCATATCCTTTGCATCGTTGCTGCCGATAAAGGCAAGCGATACGGCGCCGAATGTAAGTACCGTGGGGTACCAAATTGTGCTCTCTACCCATTGCAACCATATTGCAAGGAATCCCATACGTTTGCCGAAAGCCTCGCCCACCCAGCGAAATACTCCTCCCTGCTTGTCTTGGAACATTGCAGCAAGCTCGGCTGCCACAAAAGAGGTGGGAATGAGAAAAACAATGGCTGCAAAGAGATAATAAAAAGCCGAGCTCACTCCATACTCGGCTTCTGCCGGGAGACCTCGCAACGATACTACTGCCGTAACATTCATTATGGCAAGTGTCGCAACTCCCAATTTTACGCTTTTAGTTAATGTAGAAGACATATTTTATAATTTATGGTTAATAATGTGCCTTGTTCTATGTTGTTCCACATTAAATAACACCATGCCTGCCTTCTTGGTTCTTTCCAAAGCAAAAAAGTCTCCTTGCCGAGCAAATCGGCAAGGAGACTTTTATCTATTGATGATTAAGGTATGCGAGTGATTATTCCTCTTTACCCCAATCAAGTTTAGCCATACGCTGATAGCTTGCATAGCGTTTTTTCGCCATGTTCTCAGCAGCCTCGAACAATTCCTGAGCCTCTGCGGGGAACTGCTTTGCAAGTGATGCGTAACGCACCTCGCCCTGCAAGAACTCCTGGAATTTCTCCCACTGGGGCTCTTTGCTATCGAGTGTGAAGGGGTTCTTGCCCTCTTCCTCCAAAGCGGGGTTGTAACGCCACAAGTGCCAGTAACCGCACTCAACGGCAGCTGCCTGCTCTGCCTGAGCCTTGCCCATGCCTCTCTTTATACCGTGGTTGATACAGGGAGCGTATGCGATAACCAAAGAAGGACCGGGATAAGCCTCAGCCTCGCGGATAGCCTTCAAGCACTGGTCGTGGCTTGCGCCCATTGCAATCTGTGCAACGTAAACATAGCCATATGTTGTTGCAATCATACCAAGATCTTTCTTGCGGATACGTTTACCCGATGCGGCAAACTTGGCAATAGCACCCAGAGGAGTAGATTTTGAAGCCTGACCGCCGGTGTTAGAGTAAACCTCAGTGTCGAGAACAAGCAGGTTGATATCCTCGCCCGATGCGATAACGTGGTCGAGACCGCCGTAACCAATATCGTAAGAGGCACCGTCACCACCTATAATCCACTGTGAGCGTTTAACGATATATTGCTTGATGTCGAGAATCTTCTTGCAGGTATCGCACTCGGCAGCCTCGCATGCAGCGATAATTGCAGGAGCGATAGCCTTTGTTACCTCGCCGCTGTACATATTGTCGAGCCACTGCTGTGCAAGTCCTTTGAGCTCCTCGCTTGCGCAACTGCTTTGTGTGAGTTCTGTGAAGAGACCGTGCAAACGCTCGCGCATCTTGTTCTCGGCAAGCTTCATACCCAAGCCATACTCGCAGAAGTCCTCAAAGAGTGAGTTACCCCATGCGGGTCCTTCGCCCTTCTCGTTTGTGGTGTAGGGTGTTGAGGGAACCGATGCTGTGTAGATTGAAGAACAACCGGTTGCGTTGGCAACAATCTCGCGCTCGCCAAAGAGCTGTGTAACAAGTTTCACATAAGGAGTCTCACCGCAACCCGAGCATGCGCCCGAGAATTCGAAGAGGGGAGTAGCGAACTGTGAGTTCTTGGGGCTGTTCTTTGTGTCGAGGAGAGTCTGTTTGCTCTTCACGTTCTTCACGCAGTAATCCCAGTTTGCAGCCTCTGCTTTCTCTTGCTCCAAAGAAACCATTGTGAGTGCCGAGCCACCCTTCTTGGGGTTGCCGGGGCATACATCAACACAGTTGCCGCAACCGAGGCAGTCGAGAACACCCACCTGAATGCGGAACTGCATTCCTTTGAGCGCGGCAGGAGCCTTCATCTCAATCTTCTCTGCGTTCAAGCCGGCAGCCTCGTTCTCGTCCATAACGAAGGGACGGATACAGCCGTGAGGACAAACGTATGAACATTTGTTACACTGGATACACTTCTCAGCGTCCCATTTGGGAACAAATGCGCTCACACCGCGTTTCTCATAAGCCGATGTTCCAAGAGGCCATGTGCCGTCGGCAATCTGCATGTAAGCCGATACGGGGAGGCTGTCGCCCTTCTGTGCGTTGATGGGGCGTACAAAGTTTGTGATGAACTCGGGCTCGTCTCTTGTCTCCTCAACATCTGCGGGGAGGTTTGCCCAAGCTGCATCAATAACAAGCTGTTTGTACTCACCGCCACGCTCAACAGCAGCATTGTTCTTGTCAACAACGTCCTGTCCCTTCTTGCCGTAAGACTTAACGATGAACTTCTTCATCTGCTCGATAGCAAGATCAACGGGGATAACCTCTGTGATGCGGAAGAATGCACTCTGCAAGATGGTGTTTGTGCGGTTGCCCAATCCAATCTCCTGTGCAATCTTTGTAGCGTTGATGTAGTAAACGGTAATATTGTTCTCGGCAAAATATCTCTTAATGTCATTGGGGAGGTTCTTAACAAGCTCCTCGCCCTCCCATACAGTGTTCAAGAGGAATGTTCCGCCCTTCTGCAAGCCGCGGATAACATCGTACATGCGCAAGTATGCCTGTACATGGCAAGCCACAAAGTTGGGGGTGTTCACAAGATATGTAGAACGAATGGGCTTGTCGCCGAAGCGCAAGTGTGAGCAGGTGAAACCGCCCGACTTCTTAGAGTCGTATGAGAAATATGCCTGACAATGCTTGTCGGTGTTCTCACCGATAATCTTGATAGAGTTCTTGTTTGCACCCACAGTACCATCGGCACCAAGACCATAGAATTTAGCCTCGAACATGCCATCGACAACGGCTATCTCCTCTTTCTTGGGAAGAGAGGTGAATGTAACGTCGTCCACGATACCCACTGTAAAGTGGTTCTTGGGTGTGGGCAAAGCAAGGTTCTCATATATTGACATAATAACCGCAGGAGTGGTGTCACATGCACCGATACCGAAGCGACCGCCAACGATGGTGGGGTTGATAGCCTTCAGCTCCTCGCAGCTTGAGAATGCCTCAACAACATCAAGATAGAGGGGCTCGCCGTTGCTGCCGGGCTCTTTTGTGCGGTCGAGAACAGCTATGCGCTTAACGCTCTTGGGCATAACTGCTGCCAAATATTTGAGTGAGAAGGGGCGGTAGAGATGAACGCTGACAAGACCAACTTTCTCGCCTTTGGCTGTGAGGTAGTCGATAGCCTCTTTAACAGTCTCTGTTGCAGAACCCATAACCACGATAACGCGGTCGGCGTCATCTGCACCATAGTATGTGAAGGGAGCATATTTGCGACCTGTGATAGCCGAAATCTGGTTCATGTACTCGGCAACAATATCGGGTACTGCATCGTAGAACTTGTTCACAACCTCCTTGTGAGCAAAGAATGTCTCGGGGTTCTCGGCTGTACCGCGGATAACGGGAGACATGGGGCTCAATGCTGCATCGCGGAATTGCTGTATGCTGTTCCAGTCAACAAGGGGTGCAATATCCTCCTGCTCGATAAGCTCAATCTTCTGAATCTCGTGTGATGTGCGGAATCCGTCAAAGAAGTTCAAGAAAGGAATGCGGCTTTTGATAGTTGCAAGGTGTGCAACAGCTGCAAGGTCCATAACCTCCTGTACAGAACCCTCGGCAAGCATGGCAAAACCTGTCTGGCGGCAAGCCATAACGTCCATGTGGTCGCCAAAAATACTGAGCGAGCTACCTGCCAATGAACGTGCCGATACATGGAACACGCTGGGGAGCATCTCGCCCGAAATCTTGTACATGTTGGGAATCATCAGCAACAAACCCTGTGAAGCTGTGAAGGTGGTTGTGAGTGCTCCGGCCTGCAATGAACCGTGAACAGCACCTGCTGCACCGCCCTCAGACTGCATCTCCTGTACCAAAACTGTCTCGCCGAAGAGGTTCTTGCGGCCCTGTGCAGCCCACTCGTCAACATACTCCGCCATTGTAGATGAAGGAGTGATGGGGTAGATGGCTGCTACCTCGGAAAACATGTACGCAATGTGTGCTGCGGCCTGGTTTCCGTCACAAGTGATAAATTTCTTTGCTTTTGTCATAGTGCAATTAAATTTTATAAAAATAATATTGTTTGTCCTCTGTATCAATAACAAAACTCGTTATTGTAATTTCTGCTGCCACGTTTGCGAAATCACGCTTTGCCGAGGCTGTGCAGATAATCATACAAAATTACAAAATAATTGGAAATAATCTCAATAAAAGCCGCCGAAAAAGAGTATATTTGTGATATTTTTAATGATAATGATGCGTATTTTTATAAAATATATTGTTTTACTGCTTTTTTCGGTGGCGGTGACAGCACAGGATACAACCTCCCCCAAGTATGAATATCGGGCAGTGTGGCTCACGACGATAGAAAATCTCGATTGGCCCAAGACCTTGGTTAAAACTTCCTCTGACACGTTGTTGCAGCAGCGCGAGCTTGTGAATATACTCGACTCGTTGCAGGCTCTCAATGTGAATACCGTGTTGTTGCAGGCGCGTGTGCGCGGCGATGTAATCTACCCCTCGGCAGTGGAACCCTTTTCTCATGTGCTCACAGGCGTGTCGGGTAAAAATCCCGGTTACGATCCTCTCGCTTTTGCCGTGCAGGAGTGCCACAAGCGTGGCATGCAGATACACGCATGGATAGTAACCCTGCCGCTTGGCAAAAAGGAACACATAAAGCGTTTGGGAGCCCGCTCACTCACCCGCACCCGCCGCGAGCTCTGCACATTCTACAAAGATAGCTGGTATATGGAGCCCGGCAATCCTGCCACTGCCGATTATATCTGCCGTTTGGCTCAGGAGATAACCTCCAACTACAACGTTGATGGTATTCACCTCGATTATGTGCGTTACCCCGACCGCACCAACGGCTACCCCGATACCAAGTTGCACCGCGTCTACGGTAAGGGGCTTTCTCTTGCGGCGTGGCGGCGTGCCAACATCTCAAATATTGCAAGGCGTGTATATGCAACAGTGAAAAAGATAAAGCCGTGGGTGCGCGTGAGCTGTGCCCCATTGGGCAAATATGACGATCTCACCTGTTACAGCTCGCTTGGTTGGAATGCTCATGACGCTGTTTTCCAGGAGGCGCAGAACTGGGTGCGCGACGGATACATGGATATCCTCTTTCCCATGCTCTATTTCAAAGGGAATAATTTCTATCCCTTTGTACTCGATTGGCAGGAGAATGCCCACGGTAGGCACATCGTTCCCGGTGTGGGCATATATCGCATCCTGCCCGAATATGGCGGCTGGTCACCCGTGGAGATAAAACGCCAGTTGTTCACCTCCCGCTCGGCAGGTACCGCGGGTACTGCGCTCTTTCGCACGCAGCATCTTTTAGAGAGCGGTTCGGCATCGGCGGTTTATACCTCTGTCTATGCGAAACGCGCTCTCGTTCCTCCTCTCTCCTGGGCGGCAGCTCCGGCACCGCAGGCACCGTCTCTCTTTTCTGTCGAGCGCGAGGGGGATAAGTTCAAACTTGCATGGAACAGTGTGGCACCCGTTGCAGGGCACCCTGCTACCCGCTACAATGTATATGCGGCAGTGGGTGGTGTTGTGGATTTAGAGGATATAAACAGCTATCTATGCACCGTCTCCGACACCTCTTTTGTGTGGGAGTGCTGCACAAGCAATGCTATCTCTTTGGCAGTTACTGCGGTAGATGCCTATGGGCGCGAGAGTGCTCCTGCCCTATGGAACTGCGAGCCCTTGCGAGTCTCTCCGTCTGTAATTTACCTCCCCTCTCCCCGCACTTGGGGCATGCGCCTGGGTGTTTATGACCTATACGGGCGTCCTCTCTATTCGGGACGGTACAGCACCCGTGTAGTTGTTGCGGGTCTCCCTTGCGGGGATTATCAGTTGAAGGTCTTTGGCAACGATGGCAGGGTAGTGAGCAGCGAATTTTTCCGCCGATAAATATTGAATAAGTAGAGCTCCGATGGTTTGCAAACCATCGGAGCTCTACTTATTCAGTGATATTATTTATCTTTTCCCCCGAATATAGAGAAATGAACATATCTTTTGGGGTTGTTCTTCAAGTCGGTGAGCAGGGCGTTTGCTGCGCTGCAAGTGCTGTCGAGCTTGCTGTATAAAGAGCTGTCTTTCAGCAACAAGCCTGCGGTACCCTCTCCATTGTTCAAGGCTTGTGTAATTGCCTCCAGATTGTTGAGTGTGGTCTCCAATGAGGCAAACAATGCCTTGTAATCCACCTCTTTTATTTGCGACGATACAGCCAGCACATCATCTTCCATCTTCACCATGCGCTCTGTTATTTGCGGAATATCTTTGCCCAGCAGGCTGTTTATCTGCGCAGTGGTGGTTGTGAGGTCGTTTGTGAGTCTCTCCACGTTTTTAATTGAATTATGTAACTCGGGAGCAGCAAGCAGTGTGTTGAGTGAGGTTAAGATAGAATCAACCTTGGGAATCATATCCGTTACCGTGGGAATTACATCGCCCATCTCCCCTTGCAACCCCTTGTTCAGCCTTCCTTCAATGGTGTCGCCCGGCAAGATGAACTTGTCGCTGTTACTCAGAATTATGCTCACGTCGCTGCCGCCAAGCATGTGGTTGCTCACCTCGGCATAGCTGCCTTGCGGGATGCGCAATCTCTTGTCTATGTCTATGGTTACGATAACACTCTTCATGTTCTTGAAGTCGTAGCTTATGCCTTGCACGTTGCCCGCCTTGTAACCATTGAGATATATGGGGCTGGAATTTACCACCTGTCCAATGTTGTCAAACTTCACATAGTAACGCTCTCCATCTTTGAAGAGGTCTATTCCCTTGAAAAAGTTTATCATCAGATAAATGAGCAGCAGGGCAAGAATACCTATTGCACCCACGATAAACTCTTTGCTGTATTTCATCTTCTTCGCCATATCTTCAGTTATTTTTGTTTTCTGTAAATCTCGATAGCCTCTTTTGTGTTCACCTTTTTGCCATCAATGAAAGCCACCACAAACGCCTCTTTGAACTTTGCGGAAATCTCCTTGCGCTTTTTGGCAATAGCATCGTAGTCGCAGCTTTCGCCATAGGTGTATTTATACATGCCGTTCTCTTTGTAGTAGCTTGCCTTTACACCCTTCAAACGCTTGTCGTCTTCTTTCAGTTTGCTGCCCGCCGTCAGTATCTGCACTTTGAATACCGGCTTGCCGCTCTTCGTCTCTTGCGTGCTCTCTTTTACTATCTTTTTTGCCGGTTCTGCAACCGTTGCGTTGCCGCCCTGTTTCTTCTTATTGGCAGGCTTTGTGGCGGGTGCAGATGTGTCCGATAGGCTTTTGATGCTCTTCTTGTAGTCGCGGTAATAGCTCGCGAACCCATTGAAAATACCTTTTGCAAGCTCTCTCTGCCCCTTCTTCGATGCAATATAAGCCTCCTCTGTGGGGTTCGAAATAAAACCTACCTCCACAAGAATACTGGGCATCACGGTCTTGTGCAGCACAATGAATCCACCCGTGGATACTCCGCGGTTATGCAGTTTTGTGCTGTTTACCATTCCCTTTTGCACCGCCTCGGCAAGAGCAACGCTCTTTTCCATGTCATGGCTGCGGATAAGATCAAATATAATATAGCTCTCGCTCGACCTTGGGTCGAATCCCTTGTATGTCTCTTCAAAGTTATCCTCCAATAAGATAGCTTCGTTCTCATACATAGCGGCAGCTTTGGCTTCGGCACTGCTCCCTGCACCCAATGTAAAGGTCTCGCAACCGCGTGCTTTTCTCGATTTTGCTGCGTTGGAGTGAATAGAAATAAATAAGTCGGCTTTTGCGTCATTGGCAATGGTTGCACGGCGCACAAGAGGAATCTTCACATCTGTTGTGCGGGTGAAGATAATTTTCACTTCGGGAAACTCCTCTTTAATAAGTTCGGCAAGGGCTTTGGATACGTTCATGTTCACAACTTTCTCCTTTGCCCTCTTGCCTGATGCGCCCGGGTCCACACCGCCGTGCCCGGGGTCTATAACCACGGTAAACGGCTTTTTCTTGCTCTTTTGAGCCACGGCATGCTGCGGCGTTGCTGTTGTGAACAGCAATGCTGCAAGAATTAACCATATATGGAACAAATGCCGTTTCAAAAAAGTACTTATTTGTTGTTAATATAATTTACAATCCACTCGCCAACCTCTTTTGTGCCATACTCTTTGCCACCCTCAACCTGAATATCGGGTGTTCTCACATTGGCAGCCATTGAGGCACTCACAGCCTCGCGAATGAGCTTGCCCTCTTCCATGAGCCCGAATGCATATTCAAACATCATTGCAGCCGAGAGGATTGTGGCAAGCGGGTTTGCGATATTCTTGCCGGCAGCCTGCGGCCAAGAGCCGTGTATGGGCTCAAACAATGAGGTGTGCACGCCCACAGATGCCGATGGCAACAAGCCCAATGAACCTGTGATAACCGAGCCCTCGTCTGTGAGAATATCACCAAACATATTCTCGGTAACCATCACGTCAAACGATGTGGGCCACTGTATAAGGCGCATTGCAGCATTATCTACAAACATAAATTCGGTCTCCACCTCGGGATATTGTGTTGCAATCTCCTTTGCAATCTCACGCCATAGGCGCGATGTCGCAAGCACATTTGCCTTGTCGATAACTGTGACCTTCTTACGGCGTTTCATCGCATATTCGTATGCGAGTTTCACGATGCGCTCAATCTCCTCGCGCGAATAAACGCAAGTGTCATATGCCACATTGCCGTCCTCGCTGCGTCCTTGCGGGCGTCCGAAGTAGAGTCCGCCGGTCAGCTCGCGTATGCACATGAAATCTGTGCCTTTTACAATGTCGGTGCGCAGCGGCGATTTGTCAATCAAAGCCTCAAATGTTGTTACGGGGCGCAAGTTTGCATACAACCCCAGCTTCTTGCGCATGGCAAGCAAGCCCTGTTCGGGGCGCACCTTTGCGTTGGGGTTGTTATCGAAACGGAGATCACCCACGGCACCAAAGAGCACAGCGTCGCTCTGCATGCAAAGCTCGTGAGTCTCATCGGGGTAGGGGTTGCCTGTGGCGTCTATTGCGCATGCTCCCACAAGCCCGGTCTTGTACGAAAGAGTGTGGTTGAACTTGTTGCAGATGGCTTTTGTCACCTCCAAAGCCTGTGCAATAATTTCGGGGCCTATGCCATCACCGGGCAATACTGCTATATTGAAATTCATAATTTATGCTATTTATAATATGCTACAATTAATTTGGTTTGTGATACAGGTATCATTCGTGCTCGTGAATATCCTTGTCGGCAATCTTGTGGTTTTTAACTGTTCTTTGCCTCCCAAGCCTCAATCTTGTCCTTGTTGCTCAGTAGAAAATCTATGTCATCGAGCCCGTTCATCAGGCAGTGTTTCTTATACCCGTTAATCTCAAACTGCTCGCTCTTGCCTGTTGCGTTGTTTGTTATAGTCTGCTGTGGAAGATCCACCGTTACCTGTGTGGCGGGGTTCTGCTCGATTGATGCAAAAAGCTCCTTCAAGAACTCCTCGCTCACCACCACGGGCAGCACAAAACTGTTCAGTTCGTTGTTCTTGTGAATATCGGCAAAGAAACTCGACACCACCACGCGGAATCCATAATCGGCAATAGCCCAGGCAGCATGCTCGCGGCTCGAGCCGCAGCCAAAGTTCTTGCCTGCGACAAGTATTCTTCCGCTGTACTTGGGGTTGTTCATTACGAAGCTTTCAATCTTGTTGCCATCCTTGTCAAATCGCCAGTCGCAGAACAGAAAATCGCCGAATCCCTCGCGGGTGGTAGCCTTCAAGAAGCGTGCAGGCACAATCTGGTCTGTGTCAATGTTCTCCAGCGGCAAAGGAATGCAGCTGTCGGTGAGTATATTGAATTTTTCTTTTTTCATCTTCTTATTTCTTCTTAGAGTAATTCACGAGGGTCGGTGATAACACCGGTTACAGCAGCCGCAGCAGCCACATAAGGGCTTGCAAGGATAGTGCGCGAGCCGGGACCCTGTCGGCCTTCAAAGTTACGATTGCTGGTCGATACACAATATTTGCCGGCGGGAACTTTGTCATCGTTCATGGCGAGGCAAGCCGAGCAACTCGGTTCGCGAATCTCGAACCCTGCCTCTGCAAGCACCT
>CAYRFX010000013.1:0-37590 GCA_964423665.1 uncultured Bacteroidaceae bacterium
TCTGGTTGGTGAAGGTTTCGGTTTGCTTTATTGCATAGAGATATTCATTGTATGCCTGCATCACTTCGCTGTGCACTTGCAGGCGCGCGTCCTCGGCTTCCTGTTGTGCTTGTTGCACAATTAGGTTGTCGGCAAGGCGGGCTCCTTTGTTAAGAATTGAAAATTTCAAAGGTATTGCAACACCGGCTTTCACGGTGGTGAAAGAGGGTTCGCGTTCTTCCCCGGCGTGTGCTCCGCGGTTATATTCGGCTGCAATTTTTACGCTCAGGTCGGTACGGCGTTGGGCGGCGTTGAATTTGCGGGTGGCTTCGGCTACATTTACGCGTGAGAGGGCGGCTTGCAGGTCGGCGCGGTTGGCAATGGCGCGTTCAATGTAGCTTTCCATGGGTGCTACCGGTTCGTGAATCTCTAATGTGCCGCTTCCTTTTATGTTTTCTGCTCCTTGCAGGTTGCCCATGCGGTATCCCAGTCTTATGGCAGTGCTTTTTACCTCCGCCTCGGCTGCAAGGCGGCTGTTGTGTGCCAGCCCTGCTGCAAGACGGCTTTCCTGCCAATCGCTTTTGGCAATATCGCCTTTGCTGTATCGCAGGCTGTCGTTCTGTGCCACCTGTTGCAGGTTCTTTTCGTTTTCTGCTTTTATGGCGAGGAGTGTGTTGGCTTTTAGGTGTTCGAGATAGGCTATGGTGGCATCGGCGCGGAAGTTGCGAATATACTCTTCCAGTAATGCTGCGGTTTCTGTTTGTTCGCTCTCTGCTACTCTTATTCCGCTCTTGCGCACTCCGAATGTGAAGGTGCGGCTCAACTCCGCTTCAATGGCGTCTCCTAACTTCTTGCTCCAATCTTCGTTGTTGCTGTATGTTATTGCAAGGGTGGGGTCGTTGTACACTTTTGATGCTTTTACATTTGCTGTGGCAATTTCTATATTGAGCCTTTGTGCGGTGAGTGCAATGTTCTTGGTGAGCACCTGCTCCATATATTGTCCGTATGAGATGTTCTGTGCCATGGAGTGAGCGAGCATGGCAATGGTTGCAAATAATGTGATTATTGTCTTTTTCATAAATATAGGCTTGGGAATGGAATTTGCTTGCAAGGGGTTCTCCTTTGCAAGCAGGTGCGAAAATAGTCTCTTTTTTTTGCAAGTAGGTTGCAGAAAAGTACAGGTGGTTATTCTTCTTTTAGTGTGATGCCCATTTTTGCAGCTTGCTCAATCACATAAGCGCGTGCGGCTGCATGCTCATTGGGAATTATTCCGTCGAGAATAGCCTCTTTTACACTGCTTTTCAGGCGACCCACGGTGTCGCAAGGCGGCAGGGCGAACATCTGCATAATCTCACCGCCATCTACCGGTGGCTGGAAGTTGCGCACGCGGTCTTTCTCCTCAATATCCTTCAGCTTTTGTCTCACCGTCTTGAAGTTGTTGAGGAACTGTTTCTTGCGTTGCTCGTTCTTCGATGTTATATCGGCTTCGCACAGTATCATGAGGTCGTCAATATCGTCACCGGCATCAAAGAGCAGGCGTCTCACGGCAGAGTCGGTGACCTCGTCGTCGGCAATGGCAATGGGGCGCATGTGCAGCCCTACGAGCTTTGCTACATAGCGCATTTTTTCGTTCTGCGGCATCTTGAACTCCTTGAATATGTGTGCTGTCATCTTTTCGCCCACAAAATTGTGGTTGTGGAATGTCCACTTCTGCACGGGGTCCCAGCGCTTGGTCTTGGGCTTGCCAATATCGTGTAGCAAGGCCGCCCAGCGCAGCCACAGGTTGTCACTCACCTTTGCAACATTGTCGAGCACCTCTAATGTGTGGTAGAACATCTCTTTGTGCCCATATCCGTTTCTCGTTTCCACTCCTTGAAGGGCGGTGAGCTGTGGGAAAATGATCTCCAGCAGCCCGCAACGGTCGAGTTCAATGAAGCCTTTTGATGGAATGGGGGAGAGGAGTATTTTGTTAAGCTCCTCGTTGATTCTCTCTCTTGAAATTATGGAGATGCGTTCTTTGTTCTCGCATAGAGCGTCAAAGGTTTCTTCTTCAATGTAAAAGTTAAGTTGTGTGGCAAAACGTATGCAACGCAGCATGCGCAAGGGGTCGTCGCTGAAGGTGATGCCCGGTTCCAAGGGGGTGCGTATGATGCGGTCCTCAAGGTCGAGTACCCCGTCAAAAGGATCGACAAGCTCGCCGAACCGCTTGCCGTTGAGGCATATTGCCATGGCGTTGATGGTGAAATCCCTGCGGTTCTGGTCATCTTCGAGCGTGCCGTCCTCCACTATCGGGTTGCGCGAGTCGTGGCTGTAGGATTCGCGGCGCGCCCCCACAAACTCAATCTCACTCCCTTTGTATTTTACCTGTGCCGTGCCGAAACTTGCAAACACAGAAAGGTGTGCTCCTTTTCCCAGCTTCTTGCTGAATGCCCGTGCCATCTCAATGCCTTTCCCCACCACAACCACATCAATGTCGGTTGATGGGCGTTCCAGGAATATATCGCGCACATATCCTCCCACCACATAACACTCCATGCCGAGTTCATCGGCTGTTTCCGATATTTTTCTGAAAATTGGTGTGTCGAGCAGCTTGCACAGTTCTTCTTTGCCGGGTATATACATATTATATATAGTGAGTTTCTGGTTTCTTGTGTGCGAAGATACCTATTTTTGCACTATTTATGAAATTGTAGATTGTAAAAAAAGCAAAAGGAGCTTTTCTTTGCTGCATCTATTGCGGTGAGAGTGATAATTTTGTTACATTTGCGCAGTTATAAGCAAGATTGTTTTTTTGCGGATGTTCCTCAATAAATATAATTATATGAAAATGAAAAGAATACTCTTTCTTAGTGCGGTTGCTGTGTTTTTTGCCGCGTGTGGCGAGTCGGTAGATAGCAAGGCCGGTAAGCTGTTGCAACAAGCCAACAAAGCTTATGCCGCAGGTGAATATCAAGGTGCAAAGTTGCTCATAGACAGCATTCGCAATAGTTATCCCACCGCTTTTGCTGCAAGGCGCGGGGCTCTTGAACTCATGCGGGATGTGGAACTTGCCGAGCAGCAACGCAGCCTCTCGCATTATAATGCAATAATAGAAAAGCTTGAAGCCCGCCGCGACAGCATGCTCACCTCTTTTGAATATGAAAAGGAGAGCCGCTATCAGGACGAGGGTTCGTATATATTGCCGGCACAGGCAAACAGATTGAATGTGTTCAACTCTTTTCTGCGGGTGCGTGTAACAGAGAGCGGCACAGCCTATCTCACATCGGTGTACCGCGGAAAGAGAATTGCGCATAATGCCGTAAAGGTGTCGGCAGATGGTAGTTACACTTCGTGCAACAGAGCTTTCAGCTCCCACTCTTATCGCAATTTAGGGATAAATAATGAGCGTCTCGACTTTATCTATGGCGAGGATGGGGGAATCATGGATTTTATCTCTGCGGCATCGGGCAGTATAACCGTGGAGCTCACCGGCAAGGAGGGTAAACATTCATATACCTTGCGTAACGAAGATGTGAAGGCCGTGAAGCTTGCCGTAGAGTTCTCCAAGGTTTTGAAAGCTATTGCCGAGCATCAGACCATGGCTGCCGAGGCACAGCGTCATATTGATTTTGTAAAGAAGGCTCGCGAACGTTTTGCAAAGGATACTTTATCTGTAGAGAAGTAAGTTAAAATACCGATGGCGGTGTGTTATAATTAACAAACCTAAAGGGGCTGTGTCAGCAATATTTGACATAGCCCCTTTATTTTGCAAGTGAGAATTTCATGCTCACACCAAAGTCTGTGGTTGTGGTGGGGAATGAATTTGCCGATATAAGCGGTATGGTTCTTTGTCTGTCAAAATAGAGACTGATGGTCATATTCTTGCTGTAGGCATAATCGGCAGTGAAGGAGTAGTTGAACGATTTGTTTCCACTCGTAGCCTGTGTCGTTCCCATGTCTATGCTGCGGCACAGCGAGGTATTGTTCTTGAACGAGAAGTCGGCACGCAGGTTTATGTCGTTGCCTTTTTGTTCCTTGCTCTTTTTCGCCTTTTTGCCTCCACCAAACAATTTGAAGTTTACAATCTTGTATCCTAAATTAACGGCAATCTCCTCGGTGTGCGTCTCCACAAGTTGTATTGCGGTGAGGCTTAGGTTCAGCACGCGCGATTTAATGAATTTTGCACCAACGGTGAGGTTGTTGTCGGTGGTTACATCAATACCAATGAGCGGGCTGAATGATTCGTTGATGGAGACTGCACCAATGTTGTATCGGCTGCTGGGAACAGGCATGTTGCTTGTGGAGTTGCTCACAAATCCTATACCGTTTGTATATTCCATATATGTTGCATAGGTGCTGTATGAGCCCACAGCATAAACGCTCCTGTAACCATGCTCAATATTCACGCTCTTGAAGTATTTTGCAAAGAACGGCAATTTGCCCAGTCCCGAGTATTTGATCTTCCAGTTGGGGAGCATACGCATAAATTTTGGGAAGATGTCGAGCGAGCTGCTTCCGGCATCGCCTCCTGTGTATGCGCTTAGGAATGCGGGAATGAGCACATCGGCTGAGTATTTGTCAACGGCGCCGTTTGCGGGGTCGTAGGGTTGCCCTGCAAGGGCGGTTCCTGCCGGGTATTTGCTGGTGGCATATCTGCCCTCCACGCGCTTGTGTATTGTTTCAATGTTTTCTACGAACTTGTCGTATGCCGATGATTTATAGTTGTTGTTGGCACTGCCTAAGTCAAATGCTGTACCGATGGAAATTGTTGTCATAGAGAAACTGCCCGACTCGCTGAACGGCATGCCATCGTACATGAACTGTATGGTGCGGTTCTTGTTGCGTGTCCAGCTAGCGTTGAGGTCTATTTTGAGGTCGGGCAAGGGCTCAAGGGTTGCTCTCACTTGCAGGTCCTCGCCTAATGTTGTTGTTGCAAGTGCCGATACACTATCGTTCTTCAACAGCCAGTTTCTCTCATGTGCTTTGCGCAGCCAACTGTCGCTTGTGAGGCCGAATGCAAAGTCCCAGCCCGGAGCTACCACGCCGTTTACCTTGTTCTGCCCGAAGATGTCGCCAGCCTCGGGCATGAATCCGGGTAGGTTCATTGCGTATGCGTTGGTGTAGTTTATCGAGAGTGTGCGCAGCATCATGAGTGCTCTTGTGGGATACTGCATGGCTCTTGCAAATTTGCTTCTCTCTCCCCCTTCCTCTTTTAATTTAGGTATTATGGTGAGTTTCACGGGAATAGTGTCCTTTGTTTTTATGAGGATTTTATTCTCGTCTATTACCTTGTATTTCACCTTGTATGCTTTTCCGCCTTTTGTGCGGGCATTTATTTCAAACTTCTTGCTGCCGAGGTTGTGTGTCACGGTGGTGCCGCTGTCAGGCGACAGGGTTATCTCTTTTGTGAAGGGTTTCACCTTTTTAGCTTTCACCGTCTTTGTTTTTTGTTTGACGGTTTTTGTGTTCTTAGAGCTTTTGCTCTTGCTGCTTGCGAAACGTTTATTGGTCTCCTCCAAATATGGGATAAGGTTGTATAGCTTGTCCATATTGAAGTTTCCTTTAAGGGTAACGTTTCTCTTGTTCGAGATATTGTTGCCGAGGTTCACTCCGCTCACATTGTTGCCGCGTGCCCAGTTGTATGATGCAGAGTAGTTGGCATCGGCATTTACCCATTCAAAGATGGGCAGTTTGTTTATTGGCAGGTTGTATGATGCCGAGAAACTCTGCTGGTAGCTGAGTGGGCGACCAAAATCTTTGATGCTTCGTTTCACAGAGTCTTTCCAGATGGCATATTCGTTGGGGAAACGGTCTTTGTTTACAGGGAGGAAGGGCTCTTCAATCTCGGCATTTGTACCTGTGCTGATGTTCATCTTGAGGTTAGTGGTGGGGTCCCACTTCATTGTGAAACTGCGGTTCCAGTAGAACTGCTGCGAGAACGTGAGGGGAATCTCTTCGCCACCACTTATGGCATTGAGGTCGCGGCGTTGAACCTCATGATAGTTGCGTATCATGTCGGTGTTTGCGCCAATGCTTTGCGGCAGAGGGTTCACACCCCAGTCTTTCAGTATCTTCCACCATTTAGACTTGCTTTTTATATTTGCAAATGGTTTAATTGTCTTTATGGGGCTGCTGTAATTGTATGTGATTGAGGCTTTCCAGTTGAGCTTGTTCTCCCAGTTGATGGTGCTGCCGCTGTTCTCGGTCTTTGAGTATGAGAAACTGAAAGAGAGGTTGGCTGGGTCATAAGGCATGGGGGTGGGGCTCGCAATGTTTATTTTTGCATTGCTGATACTGAAATTCCTTATTCTGGAGCGCACCTCGGCTATGTTCTTTAATGAGTCGCGGCTTGCACCTGTGTATGAGTCGAGCACATCATCGAGCAGGAGGTCGGTGTCGAACGGGCTGTAAAGCGGCGACGATACCTCCTCGGTAAATGAATAATATGTGGGTAGCGACACTTTTGCAGCCTTGGGCAGGAAACGACCGAGGTCGAATGTTCCGGTGATGGTATATCGGTAGTAGTCATCGGTGCGACGCGATGCTAATTTATCTTCCAACCCACCGAATCCGGCAGTCTCCATGCGTCCTTGTGCGGTTATTGTACCCAAGTCGGACAGTTTTACGTTGAGGTTGCCTTGCGCAGCCCAGCCGCTCTTGTTGTTGAATCCCAACAAGCGCATCTCGTTAATCCACACTGTGCCCGATTTTGTCGTGGCGGTGTTGTTGCGCACACCAATCATCATCACTTTAATTTGCCCTAATGTGGGGCTTCCCACAATGCTTATCCTGTTCTTGGGATTCTCTGTGTCATACTCGCTGTATATGGTGGTGTTGTTCACACCTCCGCTTTGGCTGTTGCGCAGGGTGTTGCGTTTCACCTTAATGTTTGTGAGCTTTGTGAGAGGTATATCTATCATGTTCTCCTGTGGCCACACTATTGCCGCGGCACTTTGGCTGTTGCCGTCGTATGAGCCGTGAGGGGTAATGTAGAGGGGTACCTCATATTCGTAGTAATTGCTTTTGTAGTCCGAGCCTAAACGTATGAACACAGAGAGGTCGTTGTTGCTTAGCTGTGTGAGGTCTATCTCGGGTGCCTCGGCGTGTATGTATAGCTGTATGCGTTCATACTGGCGTATATCGAGATTGCTCTTCTTGTAAACGGCGCGAGACTCTTTGCTGCCGAGGTTGTTCACCTGCAGGGCAAGTGCCTGTTCATTATCCTGTCTCAGCTGTGGCTGGCTGGGGTCGATGATGCGGCTTATTCCCGGTGGCAGAATGTAGTTCACAGGCTTTCTGTCGCCGTGTTCCTCAATATTCACAGCCGACATTGTGAAATCTCCCGATATGGTGGGGGCTGTGTTGTTCTTTGATGCAATCGCTTGCTGATAGGGACGCCAATCTCCGCGAATAAGCTCCATGGTGGCAAAACGCAGGGTTACAGGCTTGCGGAACGAGGTCATATACATGCGCAGGAAGCGTATAGATGTAAAGTCGCGTATATTTCCTACGGCTTTCTCGTAATCATCAACGGGTATGCGGAATTTGTACCAATCCACGCTCTCGGTGTTTCCGTTGCGTAGCTTGGAGGTTACGGTACGTTTGTCGGTAATATAGTTCTTGCCCACCTGCATATTTTCGGGGCGCAGGGATATATGATACTGGAAGAAGTTCTCATACTCGTCCATTGTGAAGTCTTGGTTGTTGTCTTCGATGTCCGGAGTGCTTTTTGCCGCACTGCTGTAGCTCTCACCACCCGATGCTGGTGAGTTGCCTTGGGTGTTGTTGTAGTATTTGTATCGTTCCAGTATGCTTTTCTTTGCTGCATCGTAGTCGCCACCTCTGAAATAGTGGTAGTTGTCGCCGGCGGGGTCGGCAGCAATGCTGTCATATACCTCGGCACGCACCCTTCCTTTTATGGCACTCAGGTAGTTCTGATATGTGGGGAAGATGGCTTCTTCCTCGTCATTGAGACCATCGAGACCTACATCCTGCTGCGAGCGGCTGTCGTTGTTGTTGTCAAATGCATATACAAGGCTGTTAATGGTGGGCACACGTCCCCAAACGGTCTCCTCGTATCCATAGCTGTTGCCGTTTGCCGGGAGACCGTTCTCAAAGAATTTCTTTCCGTCCTTCAAAATATCTTCCGACACCTCTCCGAGGTTGAAGTATAGGTCGCCGCCCATCTCTGCCTGTTCATAGATGAAGGGATCGAGCAACCAGAATTCTATATATTGTATGTTGGCACCCTCAAAATCAGTTGTCGAGAGCTGGCGTGTGATACCTCCCCAGCGTTGTTCGGGGTTGCTGAGCTTGCCGTTTATGTCGAGGTCGGGGTCGAGGTTGTATGGGCCTCTCTCGTTGGGGTAGAATGTTACATTGAAGAGAGAAAGTGTGGAACTCTCGCCGTATGTAGATTCCTTGTTAGGGTAGAGCTCGCGTTCATAAACCTCGCGCACATAGTGGTTGGATAGCTGGTCGAGGTCGCTTTTTATATGTGCCGGTGTGAGTGATGAACTGCGGCGTGTGAAGAGCGGGTCTATTGTGTACCAGCTTATCAGCGCGCGGTCGAACCCTGTGAGAATGTTATTTGTGAGCCCGCTGTATGACATTCCGGTGGGCAACGAGGAGAGCATCCACGATGAGGCTTGTTTAATATCTATGCCGTTCTCGGTGCTTTCAAAGTCGTCAATGTATGATGCTTCGCTTTGCACATCGCCCGATGTTCCAGCGTCGAGCTTTGCAAACTCGGCTGTGAAATTTATGCTCGAAGGTGCTGTGCAGCTTATGAGCGGCAGGCGGTCGAGCAGGTTGGTGAGCCATTGGCTCTGTTTTTTCCATGAGATATTGAATCCCCAGATTCTGTTGTTGAGGGGCTCTGCGCCCATATCAACCTTTGAGGTTAGCGGTTTCTCGGTGAGCGACATGAATGTACCTCCGAAATTCAGTTCGTCGGAAAAATCATATTTCCAGTTAAGACCGAGCACTGTTTTTCGTTGCATGTTGAAGAGGGTGTTGCTCTCCAATGAAACCTGCACGTTTGTGCCTGCATCTATGATGCTTTGGTTGAGAATGGTAATAATACCCGAAGCGTAATCCACCTGATAGTCGCTGTTCTCGGTGAGGGTTACTCCGCCGGCGGTTACCACCACCGACCCACGCGGAATGTTTGTGGCACCGGTGTTTATTACATTGGCTGCCGAGCCGGTGTATTCTCCTATGAGATAGAATTTATCCTTTTCGGCAATCTGTTTTGCAACGGTTTTGGTGGAGTCGTACAGCTCCTGGAAGATGTATTTATCGGCAATGGCATCGTTGCCAATCTTTTTCTTCAAATAGCTGCCGAAGGGCTCAACCGAGGGGAAGAATATGCGTCCCGATGCTGCATCAACGGTGAATCCCTCTATAAAGTCGAAGATGCCGTTGGGGTTCTCCTTTGTGTTGTTGCTGTCGAGCCTGTCAAGGTTAAGCAGCTGCAGGAGAGTCTTGCTCTTGAGCATCTCTTCGGGCAGGTATGTGATGTTTGTGCCCAGGCTGTCGCTTGCATAATAAACATCGAGCTTGAAGTCGTTGCTTCTTATGTTGCGTGTGCCTAATGAATATACGTTCTTCATCATAAGGTCCCAGCATGCGTTTATAGGCGAGCTTGCATTGGGCTTTATGAGTTTTACAAAAATTGCGCTTTTTGAATCTTTTACATCTGTGGAGAACTCACCCACCTGATATGTTTGTCCGCCATATGTGAATTCGTATGCAACGGCGAGCACCTCATCGGCACGCAAGGCTGTTTTGAGAGAGATGAAACCGAGCTCCTTGTTCAGCTTGTATTCCGATGATGACAATAATCTCGCGCTCGACAGCTTTTCGTAGTCGCGCCCTCCGTAAAGGTTGTCGTTGCCATTGAGCAGTGTGTTTACCTGGTCGATGTCGCGTATGCCGGCATAGGTGCCGTTCAGCTCGTTGTAAAGGTTGTTTGCGCTGTTTGCAGGGATAGCTGCAGTGGTGGTTCCCATGCTTGTCCAGCGGTCGTTGCTTATGTGTTTCTGCTCTGCAAGGTCGGTAAATGCCACAATGTTGCGTGGGTTGGAGTAATCGCCGTTCTTGTTGGTAACCCACACCTCTATACGGTTAATGTTTACTCCCGATATTACAGTGGGCAGCTGTGCCATAGACCTGTCGTAGTTGTCGCGGAAATAGTGGGCAAGGAAGAAGTGCTTGTTCTCGTCGTAGTCGGTTATCTCAATCTCATATGTGGTGAGTTGTGTTCCGCCTTTTGAGCTCACAACCGTGCTGTTCGAGGTCTTTTGCGAAACAACTGTCTGTAAAGAGAGCTTGCCGAACTGAAAATCGGCTCTGATACCGAAGAGCGACGATGCTCCCTTTATGAGGCTTGAGTTTGTGGGGAAGGTAACGTTTCCTGCTTCGAGCAGTTTTATCACCTCGTCTTCTTTTCCTTCGTATTTAAGATTAATCTTCTTTGCATCGTAGCTGAACGTGGCTTCGGTGTTGTAGTTGAAGTCCATGTTCATTTTGTCGCCCACGCTTCCTTTTACGTTGAGGTTTATTTTTTCATCAAAGTCAAAAGAGTTGGTCTTGCGGTTGCGCTCGGTGAGTGATGGGTTGTCCACCTCCTGTATCGAATAGCCGAATTTTATCTCGGCATTGCCTTGTGTCTTTATTTTTACACCTCCGGGGCCGAATATCTTTTCAGCCGGTCCAAGGTCGAACTGCATGTCGGTGAAGTCGAATTTATCACCCTCTTTTGCCTTTATCCACTCTTCATCGTTCTTTTTGCGGAAGTAATTTTGCATGGAACTGCTCATGCGCCAGTTTGTATATTCGTCCTGTGTGAGCAGAATGGGGGTGGACAAGAGCCCGCCTTCTCCCAAGCGGGTGCCTATCGAATATGTGCCGTCTTTCTCGTTGTAAACGGTGTCGGGTTGAATGTTGGCAGGGGTGCGCAGGTCCATCGGGTGGCGTTTTATATCCTCGATGTTTGCCGGCACTGTTTGGGAAATGGGGTATATGAGTTTCAGGCTGTCTCGCCTTGCCTTTTCGGCATTGCGTTTTTCTATGCTTCTCTGTCGCCTCTGTTCCCGTGTGGTCTGCACATTACTGTTCTGCGCAACCATGATTGTGGCTGTGCAGAATAACAGTAGCAGAAATAACACACGTTGTTTCATAGTCCCCTTGATGTTGTTTTTACAGTTCTTTCAGTGCGAGTTTTATAACCTGTTCTATTGTTGCCGTGGGGTTGTTCTTGGCAATATTCTGTACCACCTTTGTGGCTGCGGCACCGGGGAAGCCAAGCATCACGAGCGCAGCAACGGCACCGTCTGTTACCTCGTTGTCCATCGTTGCGCTTGTTTGTGCAGTGCCGATGGTATCCCCGCCAATCTCTTTTATCTTGTCTTTCAAATCCACAATGATGCGTTGTGCTGTCTTCAGCCCTATTCCCTTTACGCTTTTTATGGCTTTGTCGTTGCCACAGGCTATTGCCTCGCAAAGTTCGGTGATGGTAAATGCCGATAGAATGGTGCGGGCGGTGTTGCCTCCTATGCCCGAAACGGATATGAGCAGGAGAAACAATTCTCTCTCTTGTTTGTTGCTGAAGCCGTAGAGTTGATGGGTATCTTCGCGTATAACCTCGTAAATAAATAACTTGGTCTCTTTCTTCCCTTGCAGTGCGCTGTATGTGTTTAGGGTGATATTTGTTTCGTAGCCCACTCCGCCACATTCAATAATGGCGGTTGCGGGTGTGAGCTCGGCTATTTCCCCTTTAAGGTATTCAATCATATGTTCTGTTTTAATCTATTTTCTAACGTGCTTTTTTCCCCTTTATTGTGTGTCACCTGTTGTTTAACTTATGTTTTCTGCGGTTTTTCAATTCGCAATACATTGTCGCAGTATTGTATTATTGCGGGGCGGTGTGTTACGAATATAAGTGTTTTCCCTGTTTGGCTGCTTGTGAGGCGGCGCAACATCTCCTGCTCGGTATCCTCGTCGAGAGCCGATGTTACCTCGTCGAGAATAAGTATGCTGCCGGGGCGCAAGATGGAGCGTGCAACGGCAATGCGTTGTGCCTGCCCTTCGCTCAATCCGCCTCCTTGTTCGCTTATCTCGGTGTTTATTCCATGTGGCAGCTCCTTTACATAATCGGCGCAGGCTATGTGCAGGGCGCGCATCATCTCCTCCTCGGTGGCTGCAGGGTTGCCCATGAGCAGGTTGTCTTTTATGGTGCCGCTTATAAGGCTGTTGCCCTGCGGTATATATACAAAATTGCAGCGCGTGAGGGTGGAAGAGGTGTGTTTTTCGTTCTTGTTGTATATCTCCACCTCTCCCTTTTGTGGGCTTATGAGCGCAACCAGCAGGCGTATGAGTGTGGTTTTCCCTGCTCCGGTCTCGCCAACAATGGCTGTGCTGCTGTTGGGTGCAAAGTCGTAACAGAAGTTCTTGAAGATTTGGCAGCTCTCTCCATCGTATCTGAAATCTACCCCGTTGAAACGAACACCTGCTGTTCCTTGCAACATTATCGCCTCGCCTTGCTTCTCCTCGGGAATATCTTCCAACTCAAAAAGACGCTCGGCTGCGGTGAACGAGAATACAATGCTTGGTATGAATTTGCTCAGGTCCATGGTGGGGCGTTGAATGAGACCCACAAGTTGCAGATATGCCGAGAGCGTTCCAAAAGTTACTATGCCGCCGGCAAGCCCGTGAACGCCCCACATAAAGGCTATGAGATAGCCTCCTGCAAAGCCTAATTGTGTAAAGCTGTATGCTCCGATGGAGAATTTTGTGCGGTTGCGCACCTGCCCCTGCAACCTCTCTTGCAATGAGGTCAGTTGCATCTCTGTGCTGCTGTTCTGTTCCAATGCCTTTATCAGTGCCTTGTGTTGCAGGCTCTCTTGCAGAACTTCCTGTATGCGGCTGTCACTGTCGCGCACCTCGCGGTTCAGCTTGCGCATCTTCTTAATGTAGAAGCGGCTGACAAACATTGCTATGGGCAGTGCAACAAGCACCGATACTGCAAGCATGGGGCTCATGGAGAAGAGCATGGCGAAAGATGCCAATAATTGCACTAAAACTACAAATACAGCAGGGAGTGTCTCGGTTATCAGCGCGGTTATATTGTTTACATCACCCTCCAGGCGGTTTATAAGGTCGCCTGTGTGGTGCTTCTGCAGGTGCAGCCACTCCCCGCGCAGCAGGCGTGCAAAAATCTTCAAACGCATTTTGTTGCGCACCTCTGTGCCTACAACGGCGTGAATCCAGCGGTTTATGGCACGCGAGAGAATCTCTGTCAGCATGAGCGCGCCTATGATGATGCCCGTAACGGAAAGAGAGCCTTGGCTCTCGCCGGTGGCAATGTCTATGGCGTGTTTGCAAGCAAGCACCCATAATAGTTGGCAGGCTACATCGAGCAATCCTATCGCTGTGTTAATCACAGCTTGGCAGCGTGCTCCTTTGGAGTTTTTCCATAGCCATTTTAGCAGTTCCTTCAGTGGTATGTTGTTCGTTGTGTCTCCCATTTTGTCTTGTTATATTCTGCGAAAATACAAAATCTATTTGAAAATATCGCGCGCGCGATGCAAAAATCACAATAATACCTTGTTTTGGATACAAAAAGCAGGTTTGATAGCTGTTTTTTCGTTAATACTGCTTATATTCGCAATAAATGCAAAATGTGAATTATATGAATGTGAATTATATGAAAAAGTCTATTATCTTTTGTTGCTTCGCGTTAATGGCTCTGTTGTTCTCCTGTACAGGGAATGTTCAAGAAAACCTCGATGAAAAGGGCAAAATTGCTGCCGATTTTGAGCAGCGGCGCAGTGCTGCATGTGATAAAGAGTATTTTACAATATTTGATGAGAATCTGTCGGGAGAGCGTTTGCAGGCGATGCAATTCCTCTATGCATATATGCCATTGCCCGACCTTGCCGACTATTCGGGTGAGTTTTATCTGCAAAATGTTGATTATGCACTGCGCGCTCGTGCCGAGATGCCGTGGGGCAGGCTGGTCCCTGTGCGCGAGTTCTTGCATTTTGTGCTGCCTGTGAGGGTGAATAATGAGAATATGGATAGCAGCCGCGCGGTCTTTTATAAAGAATTGAAGGAGAGAGTGAGCGGGCTTTCCATGCGCGATGCAGTGCTCGAGGTGAACCATTGGTGCCACGAAAAGGTTACATATACTCCCGGTGATATACGCACAAGCTCGCCGCTTGCAACGGTGCGCACCGCCCATGGTCGCTGCGGCGAGGAATCCACTTTCACTGTGGCAGCTCTGCGTGCGGTGGGAATCCCGGCAAGGCAGGTATATACCCCACGTTGGGCACACACTGACGACAACCACGCTTGGGTGGAGGCTTGGGTAGATGGCAAGTGGCATTTCTTGGGGGCATGCGAGCCCGAGCCTGTTCTCGACCTTGCCTGGTTCAATGCTCCCGCTTCCCGCGGAATGTTGATGCACACAAAGGCTTTTGGTAATTACGACGGTCCCGAGGAGGTTGTGGGGCGCACTCCCTGTTACACCGAGATAAATGTTACTGCCAACTATGCTCCCGTCTCTCCGGTAACTGTGCGCGTGCTTGAAAAAGATGGTACGCCGGTATCCACCGCCGTGGAGTATAAAATATACAATTATGCGGAATTCTTTACAGCAGCCACCCGTATGAGCGACTCCGATGGTTATGCAACCCTCACCACAGGCAATGGCTCATTGCTTGCGTGGGCAGCAAAAGACGGGAAATATGGTTATGCACAATGTCACGCATGCTGTGGCGACACGGCTGTGATTATTCTTGACAAGGAGAGTGGCTTTACCGCCTCGTTGGACATGAACATCACCCCGCCACGCGAGCGCAACACACTGCCGCCAGTTACACCCGAACAGGTCACCGAGAATGCCCGCCGTTTCGCTTGCGAGGATTCCCTGCGCAACGCTTATGTGGCAACCTTTATCACCCCTGCCGATGCTGCGGCTTTTGCCCGCTCTTTGGGTGCCGACGAGGCTGTTGTTTGCGAGCTTTTCAAGAAGTCCCGCGGCAACCACGCGGTGATAAAGGAGTTCCTGCAAGGGGTGGAGAAGAATGGCTTGTCTCTTGCACTCAAGTTGCTGTCGGTTATCTCTGAGAAGGATTTGCGTGATGTGGAGCTTGCCGTGTTGCGTGACCATCTTGCCCACACCCCCTCTGTCGCTGTCGATGAGGTCGTGTATAATAGATTCCTCCTTAATCCCCGTGTAGCAAACGAGCAACTCACCCCCTACAAGAGCTTCTTTGCCACCTGCTTTTCTGCCGAAGAAAAAAACGCTTTTGCCCGTAACCCGCAACTGTGGGTGGAGTGGTGCCGCAGTAATATAATGATAGATGAGCTGTGGAACCCACAGCAATTATGTATGTCGCCACGCGGAGTGTGGCAGATGCGTGTATGCGATGCACATTCGCGCAATATTTTCTTTGTTGCAGGTGCGCGTAGCATGGGTATTCCTGCCTGCATAGATGCGGTTACAGGGAAAACCCGGTGGCTCTCGCAACAGGGCAGTTGGGTAGATGTCGATTTTGGTGCTGTCAAGGTTGTTGCAGCCCCACAAGGTTGTCTTAAAGCCGCATTTGTGCCCACAACCTTTATTGATAATCCCAAATATTACTCACATTTCTCAATATCGAAAATAACCGATGGTCGCTTGCAGTTACTGAATTACGCCGAGAGTGACACTTGGCACTCCCTGCTGCGCAACGGAACAATGCTCGATGCCGGCGACTATCTTATGGTAACCGGCACTCGAATGGCAGATGGCAGCGTTCTTGCACATTTGAAATTCTTTAATGTGGGCGCGGGGGAGGAGCGTGCCTTGCAATATATACAGCGCGAGAGTAGCGAACAACTGCAAGTGATAGGTAATTTCAATAGTGAGAACCTCTTTTGCGATGTAAATGGAGCGAAACGCTCGCTCCTTTCCGCCACCGGGCGCGGCTATTATGTGATAGCTCTTATAGCCCCCAACAGCGAGCCCACCAACCATTTTCTGCGCGATGTGCAGCCCTATGCCGCCGATTTTGAAAAATGGGGGCAGAAGATGGTTCTTCTCTTTGCCGATGATGGCGAGGCTGTCCGTTTTGTGAACGATTTTCCGCAGTTGCCTTCAACCGTTGTGTGGGGCACAGATATAGATGGCAATATCTACAACGAGATTGTAGCAAATATGAAATTGCAGAACCCCTCCCGCCCCATAATCCTTGTTGCAGATACCTTTAATCGTGTGGTTTATATGTCGCAGGGCTATTCGATAGGTCTTGGCGAGCAACTTGCAAAGGTGGTGAAGAAGTTGGGGGAGTAATGGGCTCGTTTATAAAGATGGCAAGAAGCCATCTTTATGTTTATTATGCCGGGTTTTTTATTCTATCTCTTTTACAATTGCTAGCACCTCTTTTTCGCAGGTCTCTTTGCGGGAATATTCGTCGCCCGCGGGGCTGCCCATGCTCACACCGCTGTGGCGGTATCTCATACCGCTTGGCATGCTTTTGCGTGCCGATGCGTGTATCTCTGTGCACCCTGTGGCTGTGATTATTTTTGCGGCATTGTGGCTGCCTACACCGCATCCCGGCATAATGATTATGCGTCCATCGGCCTGCTGTACAAGCTCCGTGATAAGCTGAATACCGGCCTCGGCTGTGGGAGCTTGCCCCGATGTGAGTACTCTGTGGCAGCCGAGTGCAATAATATCTTCGAGTGCTTTTTGCGGCTCCCTGCACATGTCGAATGCACGGTGGAAGGTGATGCTCATTCCGTCGGCTGCGGCTATGAGCCTGCGGCAGGTGACGGTGTCAATGTCGCCATCGGCGGTGAGTGCGCCTATAACAATGCCATCGGCACCAAGAGCCTTACAGGTGTGTATGTCCTTTTCCATTGTGGCTGTTTCGTGTTCGTCATAGAGGAAATCGCCACCGCGCGGGCGTATTATCACATTCAAATCTATTCCCTCTATTTTGCGAGCCCGGGCAATGAGGCCTGTCGATGGGGTGATACCGCCAATCTCAAGCGCGGCGCACAATTCCACGCGGGCTGCGCCACCGTTGCGGGCTGCAACAACGCTTGCAACACTGCCGGCACATATTTCGAGTATTGCCATATTGTTATTTTGTTATAAGCTCCACAATGTAATCTACGCCGGCGGGTATCTCGTTGAACAACAGTTTAATACCGCCCTTCACTTTTTTTACTTTCACGGGTTGCTTGCCTGCATATGTGAATGCCTTTTTTACTTTGCACTCCAGGGGGAGGAACAGCTCTTTTTCGTTGTGTTTCATAATGTGAACAAAGAGACGGTTGCCCTTGCGGGTGGTTACTCCCCAATCCTGCACGGGAATGTCGCCCGCGGTGGTGCCGTAGATGGTCTCGCCGTTGGCTCGTGTCCACTCGCCCATCTCTTTGAGGCGTTTAAGGGCTGCTGCGGGTATCTCCCCGTTGGGTTGCGGTCCCACGTTCATAAGCAGGTTGGCTCCCTTGCCCGCTGTGCTCACAAGGTATTGTATAAGTGTTTCGGTGCTTTTGTAATTCTGGTCTATGAGTTTGTAGCCCCACATTCCGTTCATTGTCTGGCAGGTTTCAAGCGGCAGGCGGCTCACGGCTTGCCCCGAAAGCCCCGCTTTGTTCTCTCCGGGAAGGTCTCGTTCAAATATCTGTATATCCTCTCCTTCAAACGGGGTTTGGTGGTGGTTGTTGCCCACAAGGCAAGCGGGTTGCAGGCGGTGAATGAGGGCATATTGCTCTTGCAGTTCCCAGTTGAATGGTATGCTGTCCTGTTCGTGGTCCCACCAACCGTCGAACCATATTGCGCCTATCTCGCCGTATTTGGTGAGCAACTCGGTGAGCTGACGGTTCATAAACCCGTAATATGCCTTCCAGTCTGTTTTAGTGCGGTCGCGCCCTATAATCTGGGTACCTGTGCGTCCCATAGGGTATTCGTCGCGCGCCCAGTCGAGGTGCGAATAGTAAAGGTGTAGTTTCACACCCTGCTTGTGGCACTCGTCGGCAAGTTCTTTAATGACATCACGCCCGAAGGGTGTTGCATCGACAATGTTATAGTCGCTCTCGGCAGTGTCCCACATAGAGAAACTGTCGTGGTGGCGGCTGGTGAAACAGATGTATTTTGCGCCCGCCTCTTTTATGGCTGCCACCCAAGCCTTGGCATCGAAACGATGGGGATAGAAGGCATCGGCTGCCTTTGCATATTCATATTTGTCTATGTTGGCATTTTGCAGGTACCATTCGCCCTGTGCAAACATACTGTATATTCCCCAGTGGATAAATATTCCGAACTTGCTGTCGGCGAATTCCTGTCGCGCCTGCAGGTTCTCGGGGGTGGGGGTATATGTGCTCTCTTGTGCGGTGGTGTGTGTGGCTGTAAATGCCAATGTTGCAATGATTGTTGCTTGCAGAAATCTTTTTATGGTACTCATCTGTTCTTGGTTTTGTGTTACTTAATTGGCAAAAATAAAAGATTATTGCGAATGTTATATAAAAAGGAGTTCTCTTTTTCTTTTTTTTGTTGCGGAAGTTCTATTTTTGCGCTACTTTAAGAATCTGTTGCATAAGCATAGGCAAAAATCTAAAATATTTTAAGTATGGAACTGAATTTTACAGGAATTATAATAGGTGTTGCTACCTTTTTGGTAATAGGGCTTTTCCACCCGTTGGTGATAAAGGCGGAATATTATATTGGTGTGAAGAGCTGGTGGCTCTTCCTTGTGGCAGGTATTCTGTTTGCAGCAGCTTCGCTGTTGGTTGATAATCTTGTGGCTTCTATTCTGCTGGGTGTGGTTGCCTTCTCCTCTTTTTGGAGTATCGGCGAGGTGTTTGCCCAGAAAAAGAGGGTGGAGAAGGGGTGGTTCCCCAGGAATCCCAAACGATGCAATTCAAGCAATAAGTGAGACAGCACGCATATTGTTATTTCTGAACTCTGTAAATAAAAACGAGGCTGTGGCACCGCCACAGCCTCGTTTAATATAGGGAATACCGGTGTTTATTTGTTCCACAAATTGCCCCATTCACCTTGCTGTTTCTTGCCAAGTGCTGAGCCTCCACCTTTTTCTTCTTCAGATAAAGATAATGTAAGTATATTATTTCCAATCTCCATCTCTATAAATTCTGCCACAGGTGCATAATATGTTTTCTTCATAGCTCCAATTATTTACCTAAATAATACTTTTTTACCATCAATGATATAAATGCCCTTAACCGGGTTCTCCACTTTGCGGCCTTGCAGGTCGTATATATCTTTACTCTTTGTACTTTGCTCTGTTATTCCGTCTATGCCGGTTGTACCACTCCACACAAGTGAGAATGACAAAGCCTGTGATGAACCATTATGTACATAATATGCTTTATTGGCATTTATTATGTTGTCATTTTGGGCAAGACGATAGAAACGTATATTGCTACCTGCGCCATTTTCATAAGCAAGAATATATGCATTTTCGGTTACCTCTGTTTGGTCGATGGTTCCCTTGAACCCGGTTGCAATGCTATTTGTTCCAAGTGAGGGTGCAGGGGTGAATTTGTAACTGCCCGCCTCGCTTGAGGTAAGGAGCACGGGTGTGCCTGCGGGGAGTATATTGTTCTCAAGAACAATAGGAGTCTCCAACAATACATCGGTATTGTTTACGGTGCTTAGGGTTACTCCCTCGGCTGTAACGCCATCGGGCATGTACACTGCGAAAGGAAGGTTCAATGTTCCGTAGTTGCCGTTGCTGCCCTCGTAAACCGATGCTGCAAAGCCTGCATACTCCTCCTCGCTCACCTCTTCAAAGATGAAGTCGGTTGACCAGTTGGTTTGCTGTACTGTGCCTGTAGCCTTGTTGAACAGCGCTGTTCCCGTGCTGCTCCAGCTCTCGTTGGTAACAGCGAGGTAGCGTCCACCTTCGGTGGTGGTGCTGTAGAGACCGAGACGGCCTGTTATTGTACCGGCTCTTACATTGAATGTGTGTGCAGCATTTGCATCGGCACTCTGCCAGCCGAGGTATCTGTTACCTGCTACGCTCACAAAGGTTCTCTGCTCGCCGTCGGCAGCTTGCTGGCACACCCACAGAGCATCTTCGTCGGCTGTTGCGGGGAGTGCAATTGTGCCATCGACGTTGGCAATATAGTGCTCTTTGTTTATATCGTCGGTGGTGCTGTTTATAATGTGCTTAATGCGATATACCTTGCCGTCGCGGGGAAGAACAAGTGCCGATGAGAATGTCTCCATATAATCGGTGAGCGCATCCTGTATGGTTTGCAGGTCGCTGCTTGTTGAAGCGCTCGCAAGAGCGTTTTCAATAGCACTTGTTGTGTTATACATTGTAGCATATTCGCCCACTGCAACACTGCTTGTGCCCTCGTTTACATCGGCTGCAATCTCGGGCAGGTTGGTGGCAAGAGCCTGTGCCTCTTTCACTCGTGCTGCGTTGAATTTCTCGCTGTCCACCTCGTCGGTGTTGTCTGTGAGCCAGTCGAGCGAGAAGCGCAGGTAACGCATCTGGTAACCGCCTTCAAGAGCATCTTCCTCGAGGTACATACCGATAGTTCCGTCTTCAAGTACGGTCAATGTAGAATATGCCGAACCACCGGGGCATACACTCTTCTTCACGGGCCATGTCTCGGCCTCGTCGCTGCTCATATATACTGTCACATTCTTGCGTGAACCGGCATCGGGAACCGAAAGGAGCAAGCGGTTTGCACCCTCGTCCTTGCCCTCTGATGTGAGGCGTATGATATCGCCGTTGCAACCGGGGTCGTAAACGCCGGTAAACTGTGCACGGGGTGTCCAGGTGAGGCCGTCGTCATCAGATATTGCGTAATATATATCACCGCCGCCCTGTTTGCGCGATTTTACAAGCAAACGGCCGTCGTTGAGTTCCACAATCTTAGACTCGTCGGCATCGGTGAGCGCGGGTACTGCGTTACAGGTCCAGGTCTTTCCGTGGTCTTCGGAACGCATAATCTGTGCCTCGAACAGCGAGTGGCTGAAGTCGCTTGTGGTTGCCACAGGTGCCACGCACATAAGTGTTCCCTTGCTTGTCTGCAGGGCGGCACCCGAACTGAAGAACATTGAATACCAATTCTTGCGCACCTCGTCGCTGCAACCGCTGCCATAAATCTGGTCGGTAATATCGACGGGAGCATCCCAAGTGAGTCCGTTATCGTGGCTTATGATGCATTTGAGACGAGTGGGGTCATCGGGCGTTCCGCTGTAGAAACCTTTCTTGGATGTAACAAGTACAATGATGTCGCCTGTGATGCGGTCGGTTACTATAGCAGGGTCGCCGTGGCCATAGTCTCCGCCCAATGCCGCTGTTCCGGCAATGGTAACAGGCTCGGTCCAGGTCTTTCCATTGTCTTTACTTACGCGTGCAACAACGTCAATGTTATTGGGAAGGTCGCCTATGCTGCCATAGCGTTTGTCGGTAACAGCAACCAACCAGCCGTTCATCGCTGTTGCAATGGCGGGGATGCGGTAGTAGCGCGAGTTGTATGTGTTGCAATACTCAACTGTGCTTGCGGTGAGGAACACCGTGGTGCTGTGTTCGGGGTTGCCTGCACTCTCGAGCTCTGTTTCATCGTTTATTGTGTAGCTTGTGATGGCTGCATCGATAACGGTACCCTCTGCTGCTGTGCTGCTTATGTCGGCTACTAACCAATAGTAAGGCGAGTTGCCCAAAGGCAATGTCTGTGCCTCGGTAAATGCAATATCAAATGAGCCGTCGGCAGCGGGAGTTGCCTCGCCCAAGAGGGTTGCATCGGTTCTATCCTTGCGGTATTCATAGCCGTCGGCTACCGAATAGAGATAGAGCTTGTTCACTGCACTGCTGTTGGTTAAGGTACCCTTTATGTTCTGCAATGTTGCCGAACCATTGAGACCTGTAACTGTCATGTTGATACGCAGCAACGGGTCTTTCTCGTTGCCGATACCGGTAGCGGTGAGTCCGAGTTTCACACTTGTAGATGACAACTGTGCTGTAGAAGCAATATCCTCGGCTGTGAGAGGCTCGAACGACCAGAGTGATGCTCCGTTGTCGGCAGCCGCCCATGTAACAATAACCGAGCCGGCAGCCTGTGCGTGCAACGGGTTACTGCTTGCATCGGACTGGATGGTGAAGCCTTTGTTACCAAGCGAGGTACCGCTCCAAGCAGTTATAGTGTAGTTGTATGCAGCCTCTTCGGTCATGCCTGCTGCGTCATTGTCTTTCTCCTGCGACTTCGATATATAGCCGCCTGCATAGTTGCGTATGGCAACCTTGCCTTCGTCGTTCTTCTCGAAACACCACACCATGTTGGGATCGAGCAGTTTTGTGCCGAATGAGAGCGGGCCGCTTGCATTCTTCTTTATAGCCTTGCCTGTGCAGTAATCGTTGGTTGCAGCCGATAGAATGTAGTACCATACGGGAGCATCGGTTGTGGAGTACTGTACCTCGCAACGGGCAGCCTCGTAAGTGGCAATGGCTGTTGTTAGTGCAGTTGTTGCTGCGGCAACCTCCTCGTCGGTAAGGTCTTCTGTTTCGTTCTTTATTATAGCTGCATCGATTGCCGCCTGCAATGCTGTGCGGCTTTCTGCTGTGAAGCAACCGGGGTTAGTGCCTTCGGTTGTTCTGCCCAATAGGTTGGTTGCCTCGTTTATGGCAACAGTGAGGGTGGGGTAGCCTGTAGATGCCTCGGCAACCGATGTAAGTATATAGTCGGAGCACCAGGTTCCATTGTTTATTGCGCTGCTTGTCTGGTTGAAACTTGCGCCGGTGGCTGCCATAACCATATATCCACCGCCACTTGAGGTGGGGTTATAGAGCGACATTGCGCCCACACCGGTGTGTACCGCATCGTTCTTGAACTGGAAACTGTACTCGCTGTCGGCAACTTTGAGGCTGGCACTTGCGTATGAGAGGTACTTGCCGCTGCCGTTCTTCAGGTAGTATGCGTCATTACCGTTAAGTATGAGCGACCACTCATAGTTGGGATTATCGAGTTCATAGCCTTCTGCGTTGGCAAGTGCTGTGCCGTTTACATAGAGGTAACGGTCGATGTATGTACCGTCGCTCTGTTTTGTGTTGGCTGCAAAGAAGTATTTGCTTGCAGGGTACTCGATAGATGCAATCTCGTCGGTGGTCAGTGCCTTGTCGAAGAACTGCACGGTATGTATTTTGCCTTGGAATACCTCGAAACTGCTGTTGTCGCTTGTTACACCACCGCCAATGTATATTTTCGCATTGGTGTTGTCGGCAAGTTTGTTGAATGTTTGCAGAACGTATTCCAACACGGGGAATGTCTGCTCCTGATGGAGTGTGCCATCTACATATACCTTGTAGCTGTTGTTTGTCTGGTCCACAACAATAACCACCTTGCTCACTGCGCTTGCTGTGAGTGATGCCGATTTTGTGGTGAAGCGGTCGCCGCCATTTGACGATGCAAGGTAAGCCACATTTGCACCATAATGACCGTATGCAAAGTAAGGCGAATTATCCTTGGTGGCGGTATTTAACGCAGCCTGTGTGGGGTCGCCGGCACTGATGAAGGCACGGCGGCCGCTGAATGATGAGGGCATTGTAACCTCCATTGCTATGGTAACGTCGGTTGTTGCAAATAGTTTTGCGGCATCGCTCTTTTTCAATTCATAAGGATATGTGGCAAATGTGAGCGCATCCACAGTTACAATGGGCTCTACCTCAAGAGGCTCGGCAACCACAAGTCGCTTGCCGCTGGTATCTACTGTCATCTTCAACCCTTCGGGAATTGTGAAGTCGCTTGCTGCGGGAACTGTGCCGGCGGGGAAGAAGAAGTATCCGTTATTGAATACCTTTGATATACCACCGATGGATGCGCTGCCTGTGTAGGTTACAGAGGGGTCGCTGCCTATTTCGGTTGCGTTCTCCGCGCCGCTGATAGATACGGTGTATATGTCGTATGCGGCAAGTTCGTCCTCGCTCACGGGCGCAAAAGCATATTTGTGACTGGTGCTTGATGCCTTGCCCACATAAGGTTGCTCGGTATCTGCACCGGGGTTGTAGTAGCTCCACTTATCAACGGTGGTGAAACCGCCGTAACTCATTGTGAGGGTTGTGTAACCACTTTCCAACGAACGTGTTGCGGTACATGGCTCCAATATACCCAAGCCGCTTATTGCCTGGATAAGATACTTGCTGCCAATCTTCTTTACCTTTAACCATGCGGTTGCGGGCTTGTCGGTGTTGTAAGCACCAATCTTTAAGGGATAGAAGTTGCTTGCGTTCTGGCGATAAGCTTCGTTGGCGTTAAGAATGTTGTTTGTACCATTGGTTATATAGCCCTGCATAGTAGCATCGGAACCTGTAACAACGCGCATTTTGTACCACCCCTCGGTGAGGTTGTTGAGGTCGGTGATAACATTCTGGAAGTTCTCGTCGGTGGGGACAACGGGCTCCACTTCGGGTTCACCGCTGTAGAGTGCTATCTGATATTGGCAACCGGCATCGGCACGGTCTGTACCGGTCTGTCCGCTGCTCCAGTTATATACCTTATAAGAGAGACCCGCCTGTGTCTGGTTAAGCTGCACTGTTCCGCTGTGAACAATGAACAGTCCTGCGGCATTCGAGTAACTGAGCTCCCAACCATTCTCGGGCTGTTCTGCGCTTGTAGTGATTTGTGCATTGTATGCCGCAGTGGGGGCAAGGTATGAATTGTCGTTGCGGTTGATAATGTCGAGCGCGCCATCCTCGCGGGTAACGAACTTCCACATTGTGCGGGCGTAACTGTTGGCTTCGCTACCCACAACGCCCTCGCCTGCTCCGTTGCTTGATAGATAACGAGTGCCACGGTTGGGGGTGTAGAGCTGATACCACGATGTGGAATTGGCATCGCTGGTTGCAGGCATATTGATGAGTGGCAGCAACTCTGTTGTCGCGGTAGAGAGGGCTGTTGCCTGTGTTGTAAATACATCGCTTGCTGTTGTAGATGCTGCAAGTGCTGCATAAGCCTCGGCAATTTTCTCCTTTACTGTTGCAAGGTTGGCTGTGGTATATTCGCCCACGCCGTCGCCCTCGGGGAGGCTTGCCGCTGTAACAATGGCTGTTCCCAGTGCTGTGCGGTTGGTGAAACGAGTGTAAAGGGTGGCAGCCTCGTCATCGGTGATGGCGGTGATGCCCTCTTGGTTAATTGCTTCTGCCATCTTCTGTGCAACCTTGGCATATCCTTTACCATAGAGGTAGTTGCCGGTGAAGTATGCCGTGTTGGCAACATCGTTGCTTACGAAATCGGTATAAATGTCGAGATACTCGATGTTGTCTTCTGCGCTCTCGGCTGCGTATGAGGCAAGCATTTCGTTGAACGGTGCCACTCTGCCGGTGTTTGTAGCGGCAGTTGCTGTGGGTTGCAGGCTCATAAGGGTAATCTTAGTGTCGGGCGATAGTTCTTGAATCTTCGCAACCACGCTTTTGTAGTTGGTGAGTACTGTTTCAAGGGCAGTGCTGCCGTTTACATCGCTCACACCTGCATAGAGGAATACCTGTGCAGGGGTTTTGCCGCCGTTGAATATGGCGGTTATCATCTTGAGCATATCGGCAAGTGAGGGACCGGGATAGCCCCATGTGGTTCCGCGGTTCTTCACTTTGTTGCTCTTGAGAAGTTCGTGCCACTCGCCGCTGCAAATCATCTCGTCGCCAATGACGAGTATATCATCGTTGCTTACGGGCAGTTTGCTGAACACGGTGGCGCGCATTCCGTTGGCACCGCTTAGGCCGCCATCGACCTGTGCTTCATCGCCGTAAAGCGATGTTGCGCTCTCGTTGTCCATTACAAGGGGAGCAATCTTGTCGCACCATATCTTGTAACCTGCCGATGTGAGGTGCAGGTAGTCGTACGAGAGGGTGTTGTTGGTAATACCCTGCATATCGTCCCACAGGTCGATATATGTGGCACCCTTTTCTTCGCACATTGTTTTAAGTGCGGTATTGGCGGCTTGTTCTGCTTCCAATGTGCGTATTCCGCTTGCGCTGGGCAGAATGCTCTGCACATACACTGTGGTTGCAGGCGATGTCTGCTTAAAGCGATCTACCATAAGTGACACGTTCTGCAATACATGCTCGGTTGTGTTTATGCCCGATGTTCCCAAGTCGTTGGTACCAAGCATAATAAACACCTTCTTGGGCTTTCCGGCAGCAATAGCCTCGATGTTGGCAAGTCCCTCATCGGTAATTGCGCCCGAAACGCCACGGTTCACAATGTTGTGGTTGCCAAAGGCTTCCCACCATTCGTGCATATTGGTGATACTGTTACCAATAAACACAATCTGTTCCGAACTTACGGGCAACACCTTGAAGGCATCGTACCTGTGGTTACGGAACGGGCCGTCGGCAAACGCAATGGTTGCGGCCAACATCCAGCAAAGAATTAACGATAGTCTCTTTTTCATAAAATTATAGTTAGTTAGGATTAAAATTCGGATATTTCCCTTAATATATGCAAAGAAAATAAAATTTTGGGATTTTTTGGTAAAAATGGTAAAAATATTTTTTGCTTCAGTTTTGGTGCGGTTGCAGTATTTGGGCGATTTGTCCCGGTATATGGGGTGTGCTTAATTACAAAAAAGACCAATGGACACGCCGAGCGTGTCCATTGGTCTTTTTTGTAATTGAATTATTGTTTTATGCTTTCTCCATCTCCTCTTCGATGAGGTGGATTTTTTGCAGAATTACCTGCGCATCGCCTTTGAGTTTCTCCATCTTTTGGCGCATAACATCTACAAGGCTTTGTCCCTTTTTGTTAGATGTGCTCAAGAAACCGAGGTTGTTCTCATATGTGGCGATTTCGGCCTTCATATTCTCATATTGGCGAATGAGACGCTCGCGCTCGCGTTGCAGGCTGCCGGCACCCTTTGCAATATTGTTGCGGAAGTCGCTCAATTTGCGCTCGTTTGCGCTTATGTGCAGTCTCTCGTAAAGGGCGTTAATCGCTTGCTTGTACTCCTTATATATTTTATCTTTCTCCTTGAAGGGTACATGACCGGCGTTGTTCCACTGCTGAATGAGCTCGTTGAGCTGCTTGGCTTGCTCGCTCTCGCTAGCCTCGGGGCTTATTGCGTTGATGCTTTCAATGATAGCACGTTTCTGCTTCAGATTCTCCTGCTCGCTCTTGCGTTGTGATGATGTTGCAGCGTTGCGCTTTTCAAAGAATTCGTCGCAGGCTGCTACAAAGCGTTTCCACAAAGCCTCAGAGTATTTCTGTGCCACGGGCCCCACCTCTTTCCACTCTTTCTGTAGCTTGGTGAGTTTGTCGGCGGTCTCCTTCCAATCCTCGCTGTCTTTCAAAGCCTCGGCAGTCTCGCATAGCTGTTTCTTTCTTTCGAGGTTGGCTGCGAGATTGCTTTTTACCTCTTTGTAGTAGTCGCTCTTGCGCTTGAAGAAGGTGTCGCATGCTGCACGGAAACGCTCAAAGATTTTTACGTTCATCTTCTGGGGCGCAAAACCAACTTCCTTCCATGCTGCCTGCAAGTCGAGAATCTTTTGTGTCATATCGTTCCACGCCTGGTAACCGGTGAGCGCGGCATAGTCGATATTCTCTATCTCCTCGCATAGAGAGGTTTTCTTTTCAAGATTTACGCGCTCTTGCTCTTTCTTGCCTTCAAAGTGTTCTTGGTGGCGACGGTTGATGGTGGTTGATGCGGTCTTGAAACGTGTCCAAATCTCTTCGCGCAACTCCTGTGCCACAGGACCTGTCTCGCGGAACTCGTTGTGCAACTGTTGCAACTGGCGGAATGCTCCAATGACATCTTCGGCTGTGGTTAGGGCCTCGGCAGTTTCACATATTCTGGTTTTTGTTTCAAGATTCTTCTTGAAATCGTACTCGCGGAATTCGTGGTTTATTTTAAGTACATCGTAGAACTGCTCGCCCAACAACTGGTATTGTTTCCAGAGGTCGGCAACCTTGTCTTGCGGTATGTTTCTTATCTCCTTCCAGCGCGCTTGCAAGGCTTTGAAGGCTGCAGCGTCGGGAGCTCCCTGTCCGGCTTTCTCTACCAGTTCCTGTAACTGCGCAAGCAGTGTGAGCTTTGTCTCGTAGTTGGCTTTTTGCTCCTCCTCTTGTGCCTTTAGCCATTCGTTGCGCTTGGCTTTTATCTTGTTCATGGCCTCTTTGAAGGGCTCTTCAAGAGCGTCGGGCTCGGGGATAAATACGTTCTCCTCGCCACCTTCGGCAACAAACTCCTTGCGTGCGGCATCAATCTCTGCCGTGCGCAAGCGATAGAATTGCACTTTCAGCCCTTCTACTTCGGCTTTGCAGTTGAGTATGTCGCCCTCCTCAGCTATTGCCTTGATGCGTTCCAATATCTCCTGACGTGTTGCCGGCTTTGCACTCTCGGTGGTTTGTTCCTCCGCGGTTGTCTCTTCGGTGTTGATTTGTTCTGTAACTTGCTCGGGCATAGTGGCATTTACTGCCTGTTCAGGGGAAGTCGTAATGCTTTGCTCGTCGAGCTGTACATTCGATTTTGTTGTCTCACTCATCTGCTTAAAATTAAATGATTACTATTATATCTTTGCAAATTTATGCAAATAAAATTCCTATATATTGATTGTTTTTTTATTTTGCTGTTTCACCCCATGAGGCTGCTCAGAATCATAGAGATAATCATGTAGAATGTCATTCCGCTGAGGTCGTTGATAATCTGTATGAACGGGCCCGTTGCCACTGCCGGGTTTATGTCTATGCGTTCAAGGAGCAGTGGAATGAATGTTCCGAACCCGGACGCAAAGAGTATTACCACAAAGAGGCTCAATGGCACAGAAAGGGTAACTATATCCACTGCACCGTATAGGAAGAAATTATAGACATATACCATGAGAGACAGAATGGTTGCGTTGATGAGCGCAACAACCATCTCCTTGGCAATGTGGCGGAAGATGTGGTGCGAGTCTAACGAGTTGTTGGCAAGTCCCTGCACCACGATTGCCGATGATTGGGTGCCCACGTTTCCTCCCATTCCCGCAAGCAGGGGAATGAACAATGCCATCTCGGGGTGTGCGCCCAGAGTGGTGTCGAAACAGTTGAGCAACATTGAAGAACCGATACCACCGAGCATTCCCACAAGCAACCACGGAAGGCGTGCACTTGTTTGCTTGAACACGGTGTCGTCGCTCTCAATATCCTGTGTAAGACCGGCGGTGAGCTGTTGGTCGTGCTCGGTCTGTTCGCGTACCTCGTCCATGACGTCATCGACGGTAATCTGTCCCACGAGGCGGTTAATCTTATCGACAACGGGGATAGCCACAAGGTTATACTTTTCAATGAGCATTGTAACCTCGTCGATTGGGGTGTCAACATCAACGCTCACCACCTTGGTGCTCATAACGTGTTTCACCTTTGACACCGATGGGCTTGTTACCATCTTTTTCAATGGGAAGAGACCACAGAGGCGTTCATCGTCATCTACTACATATATATAATAGATTTCGTCCATGTCCTCGGCTTGGCTGCGCATCTCTTTCAAGCACTCGGGCATACTCCAATTTTCGTTTACCACAACCATCTCGGTACTCATGAGACCACCGGCGGTGTCTTCGTCATATTGGAGCAGATCTACAATGTCGCCTGCTTGCTCAATGTCTTTGATGTGTGAGAGGACCTCCTCCTGTTTCTCCTCGTCCATGTCGCGGATAATCTCCACGGCATCGTCGGTGTCCATGTAGTTTACGAAACGCTTGGCAATGGCTTCGGAGGGGAGCTCTTCGAGCAGTTCGTTACGCAGGTCCTCGTCCATCTCGGTGAGGGCGTCGGCTGCTCGTTCGTTGTCGAGCTGGCGGTAGAGGAAACGTGCCTCCTCGATGCTCAGTTCGATACACAGCTCTGCAATGTCGGCAGGGTGCAACTTGGAGATGCTCTCTTGCAAAAGGACGGAGTCTTTCTGCTCAATGAGCTCTTTTATGTAATTGATAAACTCTTTTGTCATTTTTATCTTCTCCTCGTTATGCTAATTCGCGTTCAACCTGTTGTGTCAGCCCGATAAACTCTTCTATGGAGAGTTGCTCGGGGCGTTTGTCGAGTATGGGGTCGGCAAGCAACGGCGACTCCTTGCCCACTATCTGCTGTATGGAGTTACGCAGTTTTTTCCTGCGTTGGTTAAATGTACCTTTTACAATTTTTTTCAACAAGACCTCGTCGCAGGGAAGGGTGGTGCGGCTGTTGCGTTTCATAAGCACTACTGCGCTTTTTACCTTGGGCGGGGGTGAAAATACATTTTCATTTACGGTGAAGAGATACTCTACATCGTACCATAATTGTATGAGTATGCTTAAAATACCGTATGCTTTTGTGCCCGGGCGTGCTGCAAGTCTCTCGCCCACCTCTTTCTGTATCATGCCGCTGCAATAGGGTATGTGCTCTTTGTTGTCGAGCATCTTGAAAAAGATTTGGCTGGATATGTTATAAGGGTAGTTGCCTATGAGCATGAATTGCTCGCCACCGAAAATGCGGTCGAGGTGCATCTTTAGAAAATCATCGGGTATGATATTCTCCTCGCCCAGCTGCGGGAGGTTCTTGCAAAGGTAGCTCACCGACTCCTCGTCAATCTCCACCACTTTCACGGGGCGTTCCTTCTCCAGCAGGAATTGTGTGAGAACTCCCATTCCGGGACCCACCTCAAGCACCGGCATCCCGGGGCATACATCTACCGTGTCGGCAATGTCGCGTGCTATCTGCAAATCGATAAGGAAATGTTGCCCGAGGCGTTTTTTTGCTGTTACTGCTTTCATGTTGCGGCTTGCTACTCTGTTATTTTTAATTAAAAAATTGCAAAAAAGAGGTGTTTCATTAAGATATTGCTATATTTGCAAATAAATGCCTGCGTATTTTGCAATTCATCATCACTTGTGAAACAACTTTTGTTGGTTGTGGGTTGCTCCATTAGATGCAAAGGTAAATAAAAGTATCAATTTTTGTTTCAAACTTGTGAAAAAGATTTTGAATAATATTATAAAAAGTGTGTTACCACTGCTCTTGGGCGTGGTAATCCTTTATTGGATATATGCCGAATTTGACTTTTCACAGGTTGGTGTGGCACTGAAGGAGATGAACCTCCTGTGGTTTGCGTTGTCGCTTGTTTTTGGGGTGTTCAGCCATGTACTGCGTGGTTGGCGATGGGTGTTGGCTCTTGCTCCAATGGGTTATTACCCGCGACGCGATAATTGTGTGTATTCCATATTTATTGCTTATGCCGCCAACCTCTTGTTGCCCCGTGTGGGGGAGGTGTCGCGGTGCGTGGTGCTCGACCGTTACGATTCAGTCCCATTTGCGCAGTCGCTTGGCACGGTGGTGACGGAGCGGTTAATAGACACCGTTATGGTGCTGCTTATAACAATTACAGCCGTTTCGTTGCAGTGGAATGTGTTTTGCGCATTTATAGCAGAGACCGGGGGTGGTGTGCTGGCTTTTGATGCAGTGTCGGCAATGGGCGGGCCTGTTGTTTTTGCACTTTCGGCAGTAGCTGTGGCTGTGTTGCTCTTTTTGCTTGTGCGCAAGATGTCTTTGTGGTCGAGGATAAAGTCTTTCTTCAATAACTTTATAGAAGGCATGTGCTCCATTGCGAAGATGAAACATAGTTGGCTTTTTCTTGTGGAGACCGTGGGGATATGGTTCTGCTATTTTATGCAGTTTTATCTCTGTTTCTTCTGTTTTGATTTTTCCAGCGAATTGTCCCTTGCTGCCGGCTTGTTGCTTTTTATGGCAGGTAGCGTGGCTGTGGTTGTTCCTACACCGAACGGTGCGGGGCCGTGGCATTTTGCTGTAATAAGCATAATGGTTATTTATGGTCTCTCCACAACAGATGCATCGCTTTTTGCGTTAATAGTTCATTCGTCGCAGACGCTGCTGGTTGCTCTTTTGGGGCTTGTGGCTCTTGTGATGTTACCTTTGAGTAATCGTATAACAACTAAAAAATAGATTTATGGCTCTTACAATTAAAGATTTGTCGCCTCGCGAGGTGTGGAAACATTTTGAGGCTCTTACTCAGATTCCTCGTCCTTCGGGGCACATGGAAAAAGTTCAGAAATTCTTGCTCGATTTTGGCAAAAGTATCAATGTGAACACTTGGCAGGACGAAGCGGGCAATATTATCATGCGCAAGCCTGCAACCGCAGGTCTGGAAAATCGCAAGGGTATCATCTTGCAGGCACACATGGATATGGTGCCGCAAAAGACTCCCGACAGCAAACACGATTTTCTCACCGACCCAATCAAGACCGTTGTAAAGGGTGATTGGCTCTATGCCGATGATACAACCCTTGGCGCCGATAACGGGCTTGGTGTTGCTGCCATTATGGCAATTATGGAGGATAATACTTTGCAACATGGTCCTTTGGAGGCTCTTATCACAGTAGATGAGGAGACCGGCATGTATGGTGCTTTTGGCTTGAAGGGTGGTGAGCTCGAGGGCTCGGTGCTTCTTAATCTCGATTCCGAGGAAGAGGGTGTCATGTATATCGGTTGCGCAGGCGGCTTGGATATTACCGCTTCCATGGAATTTATGGCAGAGGAGCCTATTGAAGATGATATTGCCGTGAAGGTGCAGCTGAAAGGTTTGCGCGGCGGGCACTCGGGCTTGGAGATTAACGCAGGGCGTGGCAATGCCAATAAACTGATGGCGCGCTTTGTGCGCGAGGCTATGGACGAGTGTGGCGTAACGCTCGCAAGTTGGAATGGTGGTAATATGCGCAATGCTATTCCCGCAAGCTGTGAGGTTGTTCTTATGTTGCCCGATGAGGCTGTGGGCGAGCTCACTGATATTGCTGCGAAATATGAGGCTCTCTTCAATAGTGAATATGCAACAATAGAGGAAGGTATAACCTTGCGTGTGGAGGCTGCCGAGTTGCCCGAGAATGTGGTGCCCGAAGAGATACAGGAGAACCTGCTCGATGCTATTCTCGCTTGCCACGATGGCGTGTTGCGCTTTATTCCCACAATACCCGACACAGTGGAGACTTCAAGCAATCTCTCCATTGTAACAATTGCCGATGGAAAAGCCGAGATAAATATTCTTGCACGCAGCTCATGCGACTCTATGAAGGAGTATCTTGCATTGCAGCAGTCGAGCTGTTTCGCAATGGCAGGCATGAAGGTGGAGTTGAGCGGTGGTTACAGCGGCTGGCAGCCTAATGTGAACTCACCTTTGCTTGCGGCTCTTAAAGAGGCATATAAGGATATGTTTGGCAAGGAACCCGATGTGCGTGTTATTCATGCAGGCTTGGAGTGTGGAATAATATCAACCAACTATCCCGGTATGGATATGATTTCATTCGGTCCCACACTTATGTCGCCCCATTCTCCCACAGAGCGTGTGGAAATTGCGACGGTGGATAAGTTCTATGCCCTTGTGAAAGCTCTTGTTGTCAATGGCGTGAAATAATCATTGGGATATATAAATTAGCAAAAACAGCAACACCCTTCATGGTTGTTGCTGTTTTTGTGCAGATGTTATATTTTTTGCAGGGGCAGTTAATAAAATAATGTAAAAAGTGTTGGGGAAGATATAAATTTACTATATTTGCGATTATCGCAAATGCGCATTGCTGTGGTCTGTTTGGCAGATGCTCTTGTGCAGGGTTTGCAGCAGATTGTATATATGTAAATTATTTTGTTTATAAATATTATTAATTTAGTAAAAAGAAAAACTATGAAAAAGTCTTTTAAATTTTGCGCGTTGTTGCTTTCTGCAACTATTATGTTCTCTTCTTGTATCGGTTCATTTGGTTTGACAAGCAGATTGAAAGGGTGGAATGACAGCCTTGGTTCAAACTGGGCAAACGAGATTGTTTTTGTTGCTTTGCACATAATTCCCGTGTATGAGCTTTCTATCTTTGCAGATATTTTGGTTATCAACTCCATTGAGTTCTGGACCGGCAGCAATCCTCTTGCATCAAATGTGGGCGAGACAAATATTGTGAAGAATAACGCAGGCGATGATATTCAGATTACCACTACCGAGAATGGTTACAACCTCTCTAATGGTGAGCAGGAGATGCAGCTCGTGTTTGACGAGGCTGAGAAGAGCTGGAGTGCAGTTTACGGCAACGAGTCGGTTAAATTGATGAAGTTTATCGATGATAACAATGCTGAGATGTTTACACTCAATGGCAACAGCATTAATGTAACTCTTGATGAGGCCGGTGTAAATGCAGCCCGCATGCTCATGCTTGGCGAGTATGCCATGAGCAAGTAATAAAATGTGCTAATGGACAGCAAAAGGACGGATTTAAAGCAAACGTGTAACGAGGATACCTCATATGATCATGTGCTGAAATACACCGGTGTGTTCGGTGGTGTGCAGGTGCTCACAATGCTGGTATCAATGTTGCGCAATAAGCTGGCAGCATTATGGCTCAGCAAGGTTGGAATGGGCTTCTTTATGATGTATTCCAACATAGCATCGCTTGTGTCGAGCTCTTCAAATGCCGGAATTCCGTTCAGTGCTGTGAAAAATATTTCAGAACTGTTCGAGAACGGGGATTCTGCGCAGTTGGAATCTTATATCGTCTCGGTTCGTTCATGGAGTTTATGGACGGCGTTGTTGGGTGCACTCTTGTGCATACTGATGGCGCCGCCCATCAGTTATTTTGCATTTGATGGCGACCGGGGCTACTCGCTTGAGGTGGCTCTGCTCGCTCCAATGATATTTGCCATTGCCGTAACCAATGGCGAAATTTCTATTCTTAAAGGTGCCCGCAAACTCAAAAGGGTTGCGATTATCTCGGCGTTGAGCGCATTGCTCACCTTTGTGAGCGTGTTGCCTTTCTTTTATGCCTGGGGAGTGCATGGCGTTATTCCTGCGCTTGTGGTAAATGCCATAGTTGTTATGATTGTGCACCTCTATTTCTCATTGCAGGTGTTCCCGTGGCGTGTGAGCCTCTTTTCGCGCAATGTTTTGCAGCAAGGCATAGGCATGATTAGATTGGGGCTCCCTTATGTGGCAGCGTCAATAATTAATGCACTCACGGCTTTGGCGATTCCCGCCTTCCTGCTCAGCATTGGGAGCATGGACGATGTGGGGCTCTATAAGGTGGGTTATAGTATTATGGTGGTGTATGCCGGCATAGTGTTCGTGGCTGTGGAGACCGACTATTTCCCCCGTCTTTCGGCTGTGAACAACAATGTGGGCAGAATGAATAATGCCATTAATCAGCAAATAGATATTTGTGTATTATTTATCGCTCCACTGCTGATTTTTATGATGATGGCAATGCCATGGATTGTACAATTATTATATACAAACGAGTTCCTCCCTGTTGTTGAGATGGCAGTTTATTCAGCATTTTATATGTTCTTCCGAGCGGTTATGTTACCCATTGCTTATACCTCTTTGGCGAAAGGGGATACGCTTATATATCTTGCTATGGAGATTATTTATGATGCTTTCTCTTTTGCACTCATTGCAGCAGGCTATTATTGGGCAGGAATAACCGGTACCGGTATCGCTCTTTCTGTTGCCGGTCTTTTAGATGTGCTGATGATTGCGATATGTTATTCTTGGAGGTATGGTTTCCGCTTCTTTCCATCTACGGTAAGGCTTGTTGCCGTGCAGGGGGTATTGCTGTTTGTTGCTCTGCTCTTCTGCGTGCATGGTGGCGAGTGGGCAAAATATGCAGGTTGTGTGATTGTGATGTTGCTCTCTGCCGCATATTCCATGAAACTGCTTCAGAAGAAGACTGCAATAATGGATTGGTTGAAGAAGAAATTTTTTAAGAATGCCGATAAAAAATAGAAGGTGTTCTTTGTTAATAGTGTATAGTTATGCAGCACCCCGAAAACGACAAGGCTTATAAAGGCTTGAAAGTGAACGATGGAGTGGAGCGTCTGAGCTCCGTAAATCCTTATCTGTCGCAGCGGCGCGTGAAACGTGCAGCACCCCTTTCTGTGAACGATTATGTCGAGGGTATTTTGCGTGGAGATGTTACTATACTCAGCCGTGCTGTAACTCTTGTGGAGAGTCTCTTGCCAGAGCACCAAGCTGTTGCCCAAGAGGTGATAGAACGCCTGTTGCCTTATTCGGGCAACTCGTTGCGTGTGGGTATTACGGGTGTTCCCGGTGCCGGGAAAAGTACTTCCATTGATGCTTTTGGGATGCATATTCTGCAGGAGCGTGGCGGGAAATTGGCAGTTCTTGCCGTTGACCCGAGCAGTGAGCGCAGCAAGGGCAGTATCCTTGGCGACAAGACACGCATGGAGCGTCTTTCCTCTCGTGCCGACGCTTTTATTCGTCCAAGTGCCTCGGCCGGTTCTTTGGGTGGTGTGGCGCGCAAGACACGCGAGACTATTGTGCTGTGCGAGGCTGCCGGCTATGATACTGTTTTTGTGGAAACTGTGGGTGTGGGGCAGAGTGAAACTGCTGTATATTCCATGGTGGATTTCTTCCTGCTCATTCAGATTGCCGGTGCGGGCGACGAACTGCAAGGAATAAAACGTGGAATCATGGAGATGGCCGATGGCATTGTGATAAACAAAGCCGACGGAGCCAATAAAGAAGAGGCGCAACGTGCTGCCGTGCATTACAGAAACGCTCTGCAACTATTCCCCATGCCGCCGAGCGGTGTGCGCCCCCGGGTTCTCACATATTCGGGTTTTTATGATATCGGCATCAAAGAGATATGGGATATGATATTCGAGTATGTAGGGAAGGTAAAGGCGAGCGGTCTTTTTGATGAAAGACGTAACAGCCAGGCAAAATATTGGATGTACGAGAGTATAAACGAGCAACTGCATCGCAGGTTCTACAATGCCAATGGTGTGTCGGAGATTCTTGCACATTATGAAAAGGAACTGCTTGAAGGGCGCATGACCTCTTTTGCTGCTGCGGCAAAGGTGCTCGGCTTTTATGATTCCATTAATGGAAAATAGTATATGAAGAAGAATGTGCGCAAATTAGTGCGTGAGCGTGTTTCCGCCCTCTCAGTTGAGGAAAAACAGCAAAAGTCCACAATGCTTTCCATTGCTCTTTTGGTTCACCCCATGGTGAGAGATGCACAGGTTGTTGCTCTTTTTTTTCCTTTGTCCGATGAACCGCAAATAGGGAAGATTATTGAACTGCTGTCGCACGAACGCACTGTGTTACTGCCCCGCATAGAGGGTGATGTGATGCACTTCTATTGTTATCAATCGGGCGGGCTTGAAAAAGGTTCTTATGGTATTATGGAGCCCATGGGCGGGGAACCGTTCCCTCCTTCAAAGATTGATGTTATGATTATTCCCGGCGTGGCTTTTACTGCAGGCGGTGCACGTTTGGGGCGTGGCAAAGGATACTATGACAAATATATGTCACAAGAGGGCTTTTCCGCGTATAAGATTGCGGTGTGCTATTCCGAGCAGCTGGTTTCTTCATTGCCTTGCGAGCCGCATGATGTTGTAATGAATGAGGTAATATACAAATAACAAAAAGAGGGTGACCCAAAAGTAAATAAGGGTTGCCCTCTTATCTTTTCTTCATATAGCTCCATCATACCATCTAGAAATAAAAAATATAGCTATTCCTTTGATAAACATCGGAATAGCTATTGTTTGTTTGGAAAATATTTATTATCTTTGGTTTACAAAGTTAAATATAATTCGTTGAATTGAGAAATTTGGGGCAAAATAATTGGCAGACAGGGGTTT
>CAYRFX010000014.1:0-35565 GCA_964423665.1 uncultured Bacteroidaceae bacterium
CGTAGCTACAGAGAGCATGATTGCTGCATCGTTCCAGACAAACGAGACAACTGTTGACACAGGCACAGCAGGTGTTCAGCTCGGTAACACCCACCGTGGCGAGTGGGGCAACCTCTGGAGTAAGTAATACCGCCCCACTCAACCTCCCATAAGGGGAGGAATAGAAATGAATAACCAAAATGAACTATGTCATGCGACATAGTTCATTTTGGTTTATAGATACTAAATAACGTGAGTTCGATATAACAATTAGTCCCGCAACTTAGCGTATTTGTCATCTCTAACGAAAGTGAGAATTATTGCTTCAAGCGAGTGTAACAAGAATTTATTCTATGTTATTCAACGAGCGTTACAATAATCGCCATAGGCAAATCTCTTATTTCACGATATTTTTAAGATTTCTCGTCGCTACGCTCCATCGAAATGACAAAATGACAGTTGCCTTTGCGCAATTTGAATTATGACACAGCCTTATTAAAACTATGGACTTCAGTCCATCAGTGGTTTATTTGGTTTTATCTCCCCCCGCATTTACTTCTTGCGCCAAAAATAGAACCCGGCATAGAGGTTTATTGTTCCAAACCCATTGACTACCGAGAGGCTGCTCTTGCGGTAGCTGTATGTGTGTGAGACAAAAGATGTTCCAATGAAGAACTTGCTGTTGTTATAGACAACGGCTGCGCGTGTAACAAGGTCGAAATTTATGCTCGAGAGGAACTCTTTGCCGCTTTTCAGTTGCAGAGAGCTGTTCTTGTACCCTATCCCGGGGGTGAGTGAGATGTTTGCAAGGCAGTTCTTTGCAAATACCCAGTTATAGGAGTAGCCGAAGCTGATGCTATAGTCTTTGTAACGCACTTCGTTGAACTTCAGCTCGGGCGATATGCTTGTTTGCAGTTTCTCGTCGAGCTCTGCATGGTTGAACGAAAATATTTGCGTGTTATATGTGATTCCTAATAGGAACGAGCCTGCGCTGATGCGCTGGCTGGTTGTCTGGCTGTATGCGGCGGGGTATGAGAAGCGTTTGTGGTTGAAAATGTAGTATATGTTGAATCCTTTCTGCCTGGTGCTGAAGCCTGTGAGGCTGTTGTTATACCCATGTACGGGCTCCCCGTTGTTGATGAACCCGTTTGCGCTTGATATCTTGAATCCTTTGTCGCGGCGGCGGTAGAAGAGGTCGAACCCCAGTCGTGATGTGTAGAAGCTGAGGTTTATGTCTTTCTTGGCATCGTTCTTGGTGAGGTCGAAACTCCACCCGAGGAATATCCATCGCCAGCCTGCGTAGAAACCTACCTTGTTGCAGTTGTCGGGGCGGAATGAGATGCTTTGGCTCTCGTCGTTGGCTGTGAAACGGTAATATTCGTAGTTGTACGAGTATTGTGTCATCACGGTCATGTTGTAGAGGCTGGGGGTTACGTAGATGCTGTCTTTCTCGTCGAGCTTGGTGCTGATGAGCTCTTCGGCTTTGTGCAGCTTGTCTTGCGTGTAGTCAATGATTACGTTGTGCTGCAGCCCGTCGATGATTTTGTTTTGTGCACCGGCGTTTGCAAAGAACAGGAGGGCAGCAATGGTTATTGCTGCTTTTGTGGCTATGCCTTGCGCTATCCTCTTGTTCATGATGGGCTGTGTTATATGATTTTCCCTAATATTTTGTCGAGTACCCAGTTTGTGGGTGTGGCACTGATGCTGTCGCATGTGCAGTTGCTCTTGCGTTGCAGGTGTTCTACAATGTTTCTAATGAGTGGCAGTTGTACATAGGGTGGGTTGGGGACGCTGTATTCTTTTGTCTCTCCTTCTCCTTTATATACTATTGGCTCGAATGTGAATACCGAGAAACGCAGGCTGCCCTTGCTGCCGAAAATCTCTATATGGTCCTCTTTTGAGGATTCGTCGGAGACAAAGCACCATGAGCCTGAGCCGGGTATGCCGTTCTCGAATTTGAAACAGGCACTCACGGTGTCCTCGGCTTTGTAGAGCCCTCCGCGGTTGGCTGCGTAGCCGTCGGCATAAAGTATGCAGCCGAACATGTCCTGTAACAGGTCTATCTGGTGCGGGGCAAGGTCGTAGAAGTATCCGCCGCCGGCAATCTCGGGGTTTACACGCCACGGGAGGTTGTAGCGGTTGTAGTCGAGGTCGCGTGGGGGCACTGCAAAGCGTATCTGCACGTTGAGCACCTGCCCCACAAGCGGCAACAGCTCTTTTACCTTCAGAAAGTAGGGGAGGTAGCGGCGGTAGTATGCCACGAAACAGGGAACGCCTGTCTCGCGCGATATGCGGTTTATGCGTGCGCAATCTTCGTAGCTTGCAGCCAACGGTTTCTCTACATACACGGGCTTGCCCGCTTTCATTGCCATGATGGCGTATGTGGCGTGTGATGAGGGTGGGGTGGCAATGTATATGGCATTTACCCCGGGGTCGTCGATGAGTGCTTGTGCATCGGTGTACCAATGTGGGATATTGTGGCGGCGGGCATATTCACGGGTTTTCTCTTTGTCGCGTCCCATGACCGCAACCACTTCGGACCCTTTAATGAGGTTGAATGCGGGGCCGCTCTTCTTCTCGGTAGCCTCGCCACAGCCTATAAATCCCCATCTTACTGCTATGTTCATAACTGCTTAGTTATAGAAGTTCCACGATAGTCCCAGCCACAGCACGGCAGGGTTGAGAGGGTAGTGGGGTGCAAGGAAATAGTTCCTGTTGCCGTTGCCCTCGTTTATATGTTGATATTTTACATAGAAACGTGTCTCCTTGAGCAGGAAGTTTGCATAGACGCTTGCCACGGGGTAGTTTCCTATCTCCACTTTGTCGCCGGGGTTCTGCAAGCAGAATTGTCCGAGTGCGGGGGAGTAGCTTGGGGCGTAGTAGCTTGTGAAGTAGCGTACATCGGCTCCAAGTTCTGTGTTCAGCACTTTTGCAATCTTGAATTTTATATACATGTTGGCATAGATGTTGAGGTCGGGCAGCGGGAGTATCTCTTGTTTGCTGCTGCGCTGGTAGGTTACCTCGGTGTCTATGTTCAGTATGCCCCATTTGAATCCTTGGTACAGTGTTGCCGACAGTACCTGTATGTTGTCATCGGCTTGCTGCACAGCCAATTTGCTGAGCGGTGTGCCGCTGCTTGTGCTTGCCGGGAGGCTTGCAATGTATGTGTAGTTTTTTATGTTTTCTATGCCTGCTCTTATGCGTGTGCGTGTTTTTTCAATGTTTGCATTAATCTCGAGGCGTGTCTTGAACTCTTTGTCGAGCTCGCTGTCGTCCCACCAGTAGTGCTCGGAGTGGAAGTGGCGATAGTAGAACGATGGGCGGTTGTTCTTGGCAAAAGCTGTAACTGCAAGTGTTGCGGGCTTGCCCCACAGGTTGGCATTGAGCTCTCCGTGTCCCTCCAAAGAGAATGTGCCAAGGTCGTCACCGGTTACTGCGGTTTCGCCTTGCAGCTTGTATTTTATGCTGTTCTTGAGCTTGCTCTCAATGATTCCGCCCACAAAAACGGTGTGTTCGTTGTATCGGTGGGCATACTCGGTGCCTGTGTCGGGTATTGTGTCGAGCATCGTGTAGCGGTTGTATTGGTATGAGGCGTATGCGGTAACATCGGCAAATGCCCATTTGCTGAACCCTTCGCACAGGGAGAGCCCCACGCGGTTGTTTATTGATACATTGCGGTACGATGCTAAGGAGTCGAAAGGCAGGTAGCTGTCGGCATAGAAATCGGCAGGCTGTTCGTAGTTGCGGAACTCGCGTTTGCCGGTGGAGAAATCCAGCGTGTGTGTGATGCGTGCAACTCTCACGAACTCTCTGTCCTCGTCAATCTCTTCATTTTCTGTGGTTGCATCTGTGCTGTCGGGCAGTGCCTTGATGCTCTTTTGGCGATAGAAACCAAAATTGTAGTTATGTGTGAAATATGCGGTATAAACCTCGTTCCTGTTCCAGGTTTTTTCCATGCGCACGGGGATATCGGCAGGGGTGAAGTTGCTGCCCGACCCATCGGTCTCCTCGGGGCGTTTGATGTAATCGTCGTTTGTGATACCGCCGTTCTCGGCAAGTTTCATGTGGTAGCGGCTTGCAAGCAGATGATAGTTGTAGCGGTCGCTGCGGTAGTATGAGAAGATTGAGAAATTCATGAGTGCCGACGACTGGTTGTCGTATCTGCCGCGCCCATAGAGGTAGTCGAACATGCCGCCTATGCCGAAGTGCTTGCCTGCGTTTCGTGTGAAATAGGCGCGGAAGCGGTCGTCGCCATCAACCTTGTTGCCCGATGTGTGATAGGTGAGGTTGGTGTATGGCGATTTCGTGTCGGTGAAGAACAATTCTCCCGGGCGGGTTATAAAGTAGTCGTATGGTGCAAGAAAGTCGAAGGTGGGGGTGGTGGGGCGGTTGAAGAATATTCGCGACTGGCGGGGCGAGCCCATATTGCCAAGAATATTATATTCTCCGTTCATGCCCTCGGTCTGTGCCCAGTTCTGGTACATGTATTGCAGCGTGTCGGCATTCACGGGGATAACCGTGCCGAGTGCCTCGTCAATGTGCCATTGGTGTATCTCAATGGGTACTTTGAGGTTTACCTTGTTGGTGTCGGCAGGTGCTTTGTGAAAGGGGTTGAATATCTCGCCACTGCCAAATCCGCCTTGCGATTGGGCTGTGATGCTCTGCCCGCAGGGGATAAGCATTATTGCCGCTATTATTATATTTAGGAAGGTGTTGTTCTTCATCTTCTTAGAACATAAATCGTAGTATAAACTCTATCATTTTGCAGGAAAGGGCTGCGGTTCCCACATAGAGGAAGAGGGAAGAGTCGCCTGCTGCAAAATATAGTATGAAGGTGGCTACGGCTCCCAGGAGGAACAGTATATTCAGTATATATCTTATTTTATAAATTGTATTCACTTTATTTCTTTGAGTTTAAGTGGTTTGCGAGTTCTTCTGCAAGGGTGTTGTAGAGGTCGATGGTCTTTGTGCGGAATTTGCCGTAGAAACGGTGAAGCTCGCCTTTCTTGTTTATTGCAACATCATCGGTTATGCACTTCTCGGCTGTAACTTTGAGACCGCCATCATCGGCTTCATCGTCCCACCAATAGTTGATGCGCGACATGTTGAACTTGCAACTTCCGTCGGCACAGGTGATGGTGAGGAAGTAGTATATTCTTGTGCGATTGAGAATGAAGAAGGTCTTGCGGAACACGATATATTCCTCGGCTTTTGCCACAATGGTGCCGGGTGTCTCCTGCTTATACTCCTTGAAGGCGTTTACCGTGGGTTCTACAAAGCGGGTTGCAAGCCACTCTCTTGCTACGCTCTCAATCTGAGCGGCTGTGAGCCCCTCGACGGGGATTGTCTGCTCAAATGTCACTTTATTGTTTATCACAGGCACGGTGCCTATGCTGTGTTCCTGTTTCGCTACTTTTTCTCTTTTCTTGAACAGCTGTGCCTGCACGGCTGTTGCCGATACCATTGCCAGCAATATGAGTGCTACTATCTTTTTCATATATCTTTATTTTATCTTGTTTGCATATATTCTGTGCGAAGATAATATAAAACTGCAAAGAAAACAAGATATGATAAATGACAAATGTTGTTCAAATGTTATTTGCTGTTAATTGCTGTGGGGCTTGTTTGTTATAAATTAGCCGGGTGTAGTTGTTATCTCTGTATTTTTTTATACTTTTGTATTAAAATACGAGTATGTTATGAAAAAGAAACCCAAAAGTGTGATGAAGATAATTCTTATAAATCTTGCGGCAATGTGTGCCGTGGCTCTCGCCGTGTGCTACGCTGTGTTTGCATGGCTCGACAGCTACACCTTGCATGGGCAGGTGATAGATGTTCCCGCCGTGTGTGGCAAGCACATCGATGATGCTTCGGAGCAGTTGCGCAATGCAAATCTTGATTTTGAGGTTATCGACTACAAATATAAGAAAGGTGCCCGTGAGAATGAGGTTGTGGAGCAACACCCTCTGCAAGGTGCGAAGGTGAAACAGGGGCGCAGAATTCAGCTCACACTGAGCTCTGCCAACGAGCCTTTGCAATCGCTCCCCGACATTGTGGACAACTGCTCTTTGCGCGAGGCGGAGGCACGCCTGCGCGCCGCAGGTTTCACCCTCACCGCCGGGGTGAGAGTACCCGGTGAGACCGATTGGGTGTATTCGGTGCTTATGGGTTCCGATACTTTGAGAAACGGCTCCAAAGTGCCTATGGGTGCGACATTGACATTGGTTGTGGGCAATGGCGAGGAGGAAGTGGTTGCCGACGAGCCTGTAATCGACGAGTCTTGGTTTGAGTAATTCTTATGAGCGATAATAATATTTTTGAGGATTTGGAAGATGTTTTTGTCGAAGGTGATGAGCTGTCGGCAGAAGAGACTCTCTTCAAGGAGGTGCATCTTGTTGCCGATAAGGGGCAGTCGCCCATTCGCATAGATAAGTTTCTCATAGATCATCTGGCAAATACCTCGCGCAACAAAATTCAGCAGGCTGCCGATGCGGGGGCTATTGCTGTAAATGGCAAGGTTGTGAAGAGCAACTACAAGGTGAAGCCGTGCGACAGCATTGTTATAACAATGAATACTCCTGTTTATGACAATAGCATCGTCGCCGAGGATATTCCCCTTGATGTGGTGTATGAAGATGATGATCTTATGGTGGTGAACAAGCCTGCCGGGCTTGTGGTGCACCCGGGGTGCGGGAATACGCACGGCACGCTCATCAATGCTGTGGCGTGGCACCTGCGTAACAACAAGGATTTTGATGCCAATGACCCGCAGGTGGGGCTCGTTCATAGAATAGACAAAAATACCTCGGGCCTGTTGGTGGTGGCAAAAACTGCGGCTGCAAAGGCGCATCTTGGTATGCAGTTCTTCAAAAAAACCACCAAGCGCACCTATAATGCCGTGGTGTGGGGCTCGTTGAAAGAGGATACCGGCACCGTGGTGGGGAATATAACCCGTAATCCGCGTAACCGCCTGCAAATGTGTGTGTCGCCCGACGAGACGGTGGGCAAGCATGCTGTTACGCATTACAAGGTGCTTGAACGTCTTTCGTATGTGTCGTTGGTGGAGTGTAACCTGGAAACGGGGCGCACGCACCAGATAAGGGTGCACATGAAACACATTGGGCATATTCTTTTCAATGATGATGTTTATGGGGGCGATGAGATTTTGAAGGGTACCAATTTTAGTAAATACAGCCAGTTTGTGCGTAATTGTTTCAAGATTTGCCCTCGTCAGGCTTTGCATGCCAAGACTTTGGGGTTTGTGCATCCTTCTACCGGCGAGATGATGTTTTTTGATTCTCCTCTGCCTGCCGATTTCCAGGATTTGTTAGATGCTTGGAGGCGTTACTCGCAGGCAAGTGCTTCGTATAATCAATAGTCTTTTTCGTTTTTCGCCGCTCATTGGCTTGCATTCTTCTCCTCTTTGCATTGTACTACAATGGCAAATCTTTCCCGTTGTTGTAGGGGTACACCCGTGTGTGTACCCTGATAGCGTGTGCTGTTCTTTGGTTTATATTTACATTGTATTCCTTTGCTCTTCATTGCGCTACAAGCCCCTCAAGGTACGCACCCCTTGTGTGGCGCTATCCCTCCCACCGCTTCGCGTCGGGCCCCTCCCGTTCACGTCGCCACGGGCGGCAACACCTTTCCGCGCTTGCGCCACAATGGCGATATCTTTAGATAAGCAAAAGTAATTTTGAAATATTGGGCAGCCTGAGGGGGCACAGTGAGTAGCCGAGCAACACAAGGAAACAGGCGGAGATGTGTTTGAGCGCAGCGAGTTGCTCCGCCCCGCAGTGCTTGCGACAAGCTACGAACGACAAGGCAGGTGCGACTGAAGAATGTCGCTTGCGACTTGTGAACAAAGCACCTGCCGACTAAAACCTACGGATGCCCGTTTTTGCGCACCTTTTTCAAAAAAGGTGCAATAAAGAAAACTGATTAATCAAAGAAAAGCTCACGGGTCACCGAGAAGCTTAAAGCAAGTATCTTGGCAATAATTAGTGGTTCATTGCGTTTCATTGCCACAGAAGCACCTTGTATTTCTTGCCATCTTCATTGTGCCGCAAGCCCCTCAAGGTACGCCCACCCTTGCAGGGCGCTATCCCTCCCATCGCTTCGCGTCGGGCCCCTCCCGTTCACGTCGCCACGGGCGACCACGCCTTTCCGTGCTTGCGCCACAATGGCGATATCTTTAGATAAGCAAAAGTAATTTTGAAATATTGGGCAGCCTGAGGGGGCACAGTGAGTAGCCGAGCAACACAAGGAAACAGGCGGAGATGTGTTTGAGCGCAGCGAGTTGCTCCGCCCCGCAGTGCTTGCGACAAGCTACGAACGACAAGGCAGGTGCGACTGAAGAATGTCGCTTGCGACTTGTGAACAAAGCACCTGCCGACTAAAACCTACGGATGCCCGTTTTTGCGCACCTTTTTCAAAAAAGGTGCAATAAAGAAAACTGATTAATCAAAGAAAAGCTCACGGGTCACCGAGAAACTTAAAGCAAGTATCTTGGCAATAATTAGTGGTTCATTGCGTTTCATTGCGCCACAATGCCATATCTTTAGATAAGCAGGAGTGTTTTTGAAAGGAACTTATTTCAGCCGTAGGCTCTCGAGCTGTTCGCGGCTGCCATTGAAAATATTAATATCGACATTCTCGGGGATACCATCAATCTCACCCATATCGGAACATTGCCAAATGAGCCACTCTACCTCGGGGTCGAGGGCGTCGATGTAGTAGTGTGCCACCCAAGAGGGGTAGCGTGCAAAGAAGGGGTCGTTGAGGTATCGTGTCTTATATTTGCGATAGGTGTATAACAGAGGTTTTACACCATAGTGCTCCTCTATTTTGGAGATAAATATTTTTAATTCCTGCAGGAATTTTGTTTTGTCCTTGGGGCGTTCCTCGATATCTACCATAGGTGGCAGGTCGCCCTTTTGGAGATTTGCGGTTTTTATGAACATCTGTGCCTGGGCAAGTCCGGTGGAGTGGGTGCTGAAATAGTGATATGCACCACGCAGGAAACCATGCTTGCGGGCATCTTCAAAGTTGTCCTTGAAGTTTACATCGGTGAAATCGCTGCCTTCGGTGGCTTTTATATATACAAAGGAGATTGGTGCGTCGGCAGGGTTGTTGCGGGCGAATTTTTCCCAATTAATTTTTCCTTGATGGCGCGAAATATCTATGCCATACACCGAAAAGCCCGATGGGAGGCATATCTCATACTGCTTGTGCCCGTAACAGGGACGGAAGCGGTAGAAGTATGGCTTGAAAAAGAAGAGGTATATGCAATAGAGAGCGGTGCTTGCTACAAGTGCAACAATACACACATAGAGCCAGCGTGGCATCTCGCTGCGCTTTGCAATGAGAGACGATGAACGGCGGGCGGAAGTTTTCTTCCGTCCGCCGGTTCGTCTGCTTTGTATCTTCTTTTTTTCTGCCATTCAGGCTGCAAAAAATGATTACTTCTGCTGCTCAAGAGCCAAGGTCTTTGTAGTTTGGTCACAAACCTCTGTGGGACCAAAATACTGAATGGGACCCGGGTAGATGTAGCAAGTCTCTTTTGCCCATGTCTCGCGGTTGGCTGCGAAAGTCTTGAAGGGAGCGCCCTCGAGATCTACCAAAGCCTTCTGGATAACGGGTTTCATCTCGCCGTGGCGACGCTCCATGTTCATCATCATAGTGATGGGGATACCGCCTGCAATCCACTCGGCTGCGGGAGCTGTGGTGTTGCGGATAGATGACATATAACCGGTTTTGCCCGCAGCGATAAGCTGTGATGCGTTGTAACCGAGTGCATAGCAATAGTCTGCATCGTAGTTAGAGGGAGCTGCGCAACGGCCCTCGTAGCCGAAGAAGTGGTGCTGGGGGTTGAAAGAGCCGGTGTATTTGCCCTCTTTCTTCCATGCAGCCAACTTGTTGCCTACCATCTCTGAGAGAAGTTTCTCTGTCTCAATGAGCGATACCTGTACGTTGCCGTGGGGGTCGCGGTCCATTGTGAGCTGGCGTGCAACACCTGCGGGGAGGCTTGCATATACTGCGCCGTTCTCTTTTGAGAGGTGGTCGATGATATATTGGCGTTTCTCGGCAGCCTCAACTGCGGCATACTCCTCGCCCTTAACAGCCAACAGGTCGTTGAGCTCGGCGATGAGAGACTTCATTGCGGGGATAAACTCGATGAGACCCTCGGGAATGAGTACTGTACCGAAATTGTTGCCTGCTGCTGCGCGTGAAGCCACAGCCTCGGCGATAGAGGTAACGATGTCGTCGAGTGAAAGAGCCTTCTTCTCAACCTCCTCAGAGATGATACAGATGTTGGGCTGTGTCTGCAATGCGCACTCAAGGGCAATGTGAGATGCCGAACGACCCATCAATTTGATGAAGTGCCAGTATTTGCGTGCCGAGTTGCAGTCGCGCTGTATGTTACCGATAACCTCTGAATATACCTTACAAGCGGTGTCGAAACCAAAAGAGGTCTCAATGTAGGCGTTCTTCAAGTCGCCGTCGATAGTCTTGGGGCAGCCGATAACCTGCACGCCGGTGTTCTTTGCTGCATAGTACTCTGCAAGCACGCAGGCGTTGGTGTTAGAGTCGTCGCCACCGATGATTACAAGTGCTTTGATATCAAGCTTTTTGATAATCTCCAAGCCTTTGTCGAACTGCTCGGTCTTTTCAAGCTTTGTACGGCCCGAACCGATGATGTCGAAACCACCTGTGTTGCGGTACTCGTCCATAATTTCAGATGTAATCTCCATGTATTTGTGATCAACCAAGCCACCGGGGCCCATGAGGAAACCGAAGAGGCGGCTGCCTGCATTGAGTTTCTTCACACCGTCAAAAAGACCTGCGATAACGTTGTGTCCGCCGGGAGCCTGACCGCCCGAAAGAATAACACCCACATTGATTGCGGGGTATTCAACAGCCTCGCCACCCTTCTCAAATGTTACGATGGGCAAACCGTAGGTGTTGGGGAACATCGACTTGATGGCGTCTTGGTCGGCTACCGACTGGGTTGCCTCGCCCTCACAGACTTTCACAACCTCTTTCAATGCTTGAGGTAACTTAGGCTGATACTCAGCTCTTGCTTGTTGTAATGCGCTAATTTTCATATCTCATTAATAAATTTAAGGTTTATTCTTTTTTTTGGGTAATTATATACAATGTTACACCTTGTTTGTAAATGTGACGGGTTGCAAGGTCCGTTCCATTCCAAACTATTGGCAAATTTCGCTTTTTTTTGCGAGATGTAAAAGCGGTTTGCGGTTTTTTATCGGTATTAAGTCAAATTATTTATATTTTTAATTCTATTTGGTGCAAATATTGTTTCTTTTCGCAGAAAAGTGTATCTTTGGCAAATGGGACAGCAATGCCTGTCTCGCTATTTGAAAACAGATATAATTATAGAACTATGGCAAGTAGAAAAAATTTGAAGAAGGTTATTACTTTTGTAGTTGATGATTTGGCAACCGAAGCTTTCTTGCTTTCATACGATGCAAAGGGAGATACCGAGGCTTGGGTAAATGTGTTTAATAAGATATTCGCCCTTAACAACGAATATATTGCTCGTGTAAATCATGTGGAGCCGGGCATGCCTGCAAAGAAGTATTTCAATGCTTTGTGCGACTCTTTTAACAAAGATGCAAGGGCTATCCTTGCCGAGATAGGCGAGCTCTCAAAATAATATAGTATGCTTAAGAGGGTATTTGCCTTTGCGGCATGCCTGTTATGTGTAGCGGTTTTGTCGGCGCAGAAGGTCGATAAAACCGTTACGCGTTCGATAGAGAAATATTTCGCAAGCTACACTCCCAAGAATGTTCATGTGAAGAATTGTGCTCTTGAACGCAGGCGTAATAATATTGTAGTGAATAAGAGTGCGCGTAAAATAACCATTTATGCGAATCAGAATTTTGCCGCGCAGGTTTTTACGCCTGCCGTGGTGCAGGATATATATGCGGGTATAAAAGCTGCTTTGCCCTCGTCCTATTCAAAATACAAGATAGAGGTTATTGCAGCACGCAAGCCCATTGAACAGCTTGTTCCCAATAATTTGCGGGAAAAGACCCTTGACAAGAAAAAACTGTGGGGCAGTGTGAATTATGATGGCGAGCCGTGGGTGAAGAATGTCTCAAAACCTTATGTGGCACGCCAAGGGCTCGACGGGCGGCATATTGCTCTGTGGCAGAGCCATGGTCGCATATATTCTGCCGATAAAGATAGGTGGCAGTGGCAGCGTCCTTCACTCTTCTGCACCACCGAGGACCTTTTCACCCAGTCGATAGTGGTGCCTTTCCTCATGCCGATGTTGCAGAATGCAGGCGCGGTTGTTTATACGCCCCGCGAGCGCGACCCGCAACGCGAGTGTGTGGTTGTGGATAATGATTCGCTGTGTGGTGCCTCGCAGTATGTGCAGGATGCCGAAAAGCGTCGTGTGTGGGAGCCCGCAGGCAAGGGCTTCAAGCCCCGTGCCGGTCATTATGTAGATGGTGAGAATCCTTTTGCCCATGGCACGGCTATGGGTGTGGAGGCTTCTGATGGTGCAAAGCGCACAACTGCAGTGGCACGTTGGGTGCCCGATATTCCACGCGATGGTCTCTATGCTGTCTATGTCTCATATAAGACTCTTGCAAACTCTGTGCCCGATGCCCGTTACAGCGTGCTTCATAGCGGCGGTGTAACGGAATTTAAGGTTAATCAGCGCATGGGTGGTGGTACATGGGTGTATCTGGGTTCTTTCCGCTTCAAGGGCGGCGTTAATGAGAATCAAGGTGTGGTACTCACAAACAAGAGCGATTATGCGGGTGTTGTTACTGCCGACGCGGTGCGTTTCGGTGGTGGTATGGGGCTTGTAGCCCGTGGCGACAGCCTGCCGCGAACAAGTGGCTTGCCGCGTTATTTGGAGGGGGCTCGTTACTCATTGCAATATTCCGGTTTTCCGTATGAGGTATATACTCCAAGCAAAGGGGAACTCGATTACAATGATGATATCAACTGCCGCTCTCATGCGGTGAATCATCTTTCGGGTGGCTCTGTGTATAATCCCGATACCACCGGGCTCTGTGTTCCCATAGAACTCTCATTCGGCTTCCATTCCGATGCGGGTATCTCGGCAGAGGATAATATAATAGGCTCATTGGGCATTGTTACAACCGATTATAATGGCGATAGCATAGCTGCCGGTCTTTCGCGCTATGTGTCGCGCGATATTGTGAGCAATCTGTTGCTCGATGTGCAGCGCGACCTCGCTGCCCGTTTCGGCAAATGGCAGGTGCGCGGTATTCTCGACCGCAGTTACAGCGAGTCGCGTCTGCCGCTTGTGCCCTCCATGATTTTTGAGTCTCTTTCTCACCAGAATTTCATGGATATGGTATATGGGCACAATCCCGACTTCAAATTTACTCTTGCCAGGGCTGTGTATAAATCTCTCCTCAGACAGATAAATTATATTCATGGCAATGCCGGTTGTGTGGTGCAGCCTTTGCCGGTGAAGGATTTTTCACTCTCGCTCAACAAGGAGCGTGAGACGGTGAAACTGCATTGGCTGCCTGTTGAAGATGTGCTTGAACCCACCGCAAAGCCCACATCTTATGTGGTTTATACCAAGATAAACGATGGCGATTTTGACAATGGCAGGGTGGTGAGAAGCAACAGCTTCGAGATGGATATATTGAGAAACGTGCAGTATAGCTTTAAGGTGGCTGCGCTGAATGGTGGTGGCGAGAGCTTCCCCTCCGAGGTGCTGTCGGCTTTTGTGGCAGAACAAAGCGATGTGCTTGCTCTCATTGTGAACGGTTTTCACAGGTTGAGCGGGCCTTCCGAGGTTTATACGGCGTCAAAGGCTGGTTTCGACATGGATAATGATGCCGGCGTTGCATATATGCATACAGCCGAGTATGGTGGTCGTCAGCTCGATTACGAACGTGCCAATATAGGTTTTGAAGATGGCTTGGGGCTCAGCGGCAACGACTTTGAGGGAATACTCATTGCCGGCAATACATTCGATTACCCTTGCCTGCATGGCGAGGCGTTGGCTGCCAACGGAATCTCTTTTGTGTCGTGCAGCAGCGAGGCTGTCATGGACGGTTATGTATCGCTTGCCGATTATAATGTGGTGGATTTTATAGCCGGCGTGGAGAAACAGGGTGGAAAGGGCTCGCTGCTGGGCTACAATCGCCCTTATAAGACTTTCCCCGCCGTGTTGCAGAATAAATTGGTCTCTTATCTTGCCGGTGGCGGCAGGCTCTTTGTGAGTGGTGCTCATATAGCAAGTGATATGAGCAAAAACGAAGATGACCGCAATTTTATTCACTCTCTGCTTAAATTTGAGTATGGTGGCTCTATGGCAGATGTAACCGAGGATAGAATTTTCGGTTCCAACCTCTCTATGCCGGTATATCGTACTGTGAACGAAGAGTGCTATGCGGTGTCGCGTCCCGATGTTCTTGTGCCTGCTGCCGATGCTTTTGTGGCGTTTGTGTATGAGAAGAGCAAAAAGAGTGCGGGCGTTGCGTATGCGGGCAGGTATCGTGTGCTCTCCACCGGTTTCCCTTTTGAGGCTGTTGCCGATGAAAAGATGAGGCTGAGTCTTATGGGGGCGGTTATGCGTTTCTTGCTTAAATAGATTGCAGTTACTCCGGCAAGTATTGGTGGCTTGCAGTCTTATTGATTCCATACAAAAAATAGGAGTTTACCCACAAGGTAAACTCCTATTTTTGCAAAATCTTATGCTGATGTTGCAATTTGCATTGCTAAGCAATTACTTTTTCTTTCCGTTGTACTCGTCAGATACTGTAAGTTTTTTACGTCCTTTTGCACGACGAGATGCCAATACGCGACGGCCGTTCTTTGTGGCCATTCTCTCACGGAAACCGTGCTTGTTCTTTCTCTTTCTGTTAGAGGGTTGGAATGTTCTTTTCATCGTCTTATATTATTTTATATGTTTTGCTCAAAATATGCTTTCGCCATTCAGCTTGCAAAATTAGTGCTTTTTTTTTTATTTGGCAAAGATTTTGATGTGCATTTTTCTTTTCCACTCAATAATTTTGAATAATTTTGAAAAATACCCACAAACAAACACAATCGCTTGCCCTGCAAGAGCAAGCGATTGTGTAGTAAATGTAATCTTGGAATTAGATTTCGGCAATAACCTCAACCTCCACAAGGACGTCTTTGGGGAGCTGCTTCACAGCTACGCAAGAGCGTGCGGGTTTCTCGGTGAAGTATTGTGCATAAACAGCGTTGAATGCGGCAAAATCCTCCATGTTCTTCAAAAAACATGTTGTTTTAATAGCTTTCTGGAAAGAACTGCCAGCCTCTGTGAGAACTGCGTCAAGGTTTTTCATCACCTGTGTAGCTTGCGCCTCGATACCCTCGGCTTCCACCTCGCCTGTTGCGGGGTTGATGGGCACTTGTCCCGATGTGAAAAGAATGTTACCACATACGATTGCCTGTGAATAGGGGCCGATAGCTGCGGGGGCGTTGTCTGTATGAATCTTTTTAATCATAGTTATTAAAATTTATTGTTTTCTAAAATTCTAAATCCTGCATTAAGGAGTGCTTTGTTAATCTCCTCAACCTGTGCAAAGTTACGGGTCTCCATATTTACGCGCAAGAAGCAGCCGTTGATGTCCATGCTTGCGTTGGCGCGCTCGTGGTGCACCGAAATAACGTTGCCGCCATGCTCGGCGATGATTTGAGATATCTTAAGCAACTGCCCGGGCTTGTCGAGCAACTCAATGGTGAGGGCGTATGAACGACCTGCGGTGAGAAGACCGCGCTTGATTACACGGTCGAGAATTGTAACATCGATGTTACCACCCGACACCACGCAAACAACCTTTTTGCCTTTGATGGGCACTTTGTTGAACATTGCTGCTGCAACGGCTACTGCACCGGCTCCCTCGGCGATGAGTTTCTGTTTCTCAATGAGTGAAAGGATTGCCGATGATACCTCATCGTCGGTAACGGTTACAATCTCATCGACATATTTGCTACAAATGGCAAAAGTGTTCTGTCCGGGCTCTTTCACTGCAATACCGTCGGCTATTGTAGCTACACCGGGCAGGCGTTCAATCTTTTTGTGCTTGATAGAGTTGAACATGCTGGGTGCACCGCTCGACTGCACTCCATACACTTTTATCTTGGGGTTAAGAGATTTGATGGCAAAAGCAACACCCGAGATGAGACCGCCACCGCCAATAGGCACAATTACTGCGTCCATGTCCTTGAGTTGGTCGAGGAGCTCTAAGCCAATGGTGCCCTGTCCGGCGATAACATCTTCGTCGTCAAAGGGGTGAATGAATGTGTAGCCGTGCTCGTCGCGCAACTGCAACGCTTTCTGGTAGGCATCATCGTAAACTCCCTCTACAAGGCATATTTCGGCACCGAAATTCTTTGTAGCCTCAATCTTGGAGATTGGGGCACCGTCGGGCAGACAGATTGTGGATTTTATGCCATTCTTTGTGGCTGCAAGGGCAACACCTTGTGCGTGGTTACCAGCCGAGCAGGCAATTACACCTTTCTTCTTCTCTTCCTCGGAAAGTTGAGAAATCTTGTAATATGAACCGCGTACTTTGAACGAGCCCGTCAGCTGCAGGTTCTCGGGCTTGAGGAATACCGATGCTTCGGGGTTGATGTTGGGGGCCTGAATAAGATCGGTCCTGCGAATAACATCTTTCAATACATACCTTGCATGGTATATTTTGTCGAGTGTCAGCATATATTTAATCTTTTAAGTTTGTTTTGCGCAAATTTACAATCATTTTCTTTTATTCCTAATGTTGGAGCAATTTATTTTAACATTGGGCTTGCCATTATTTTAGAAAATTACAACCTTCTTTCCTTCTGATGTAATGTAGATACCGCGTTTGGGAGTATCCACCTTGTTGCCTTTGAGGTCATAGAATTCTATCTTGCGTCCCTCTGCTTCAATACCCTCTATAGCGGTTGATGTGCTTTTTATCATGGGCAAGATGGTGGCCTCGGCTGTGCCGGTATAGTAGGCTGTGTTTGAAGTTATTGTGCCTGTTGCGGCTGTGCGTTTTTTGAATTCTCCACTGCTCAAGCGGTAGATATTGCTGCCGCTCACACTCTTGCTCTTAAATACACCTTGCAGATTGTTTGTTCCTGAGTAGGGCTCGGCAATGCCGCCAACACCCACGGTGTAACTGCCGCTTGCTGCTTCCAGGATTACAGGGGTGCCTGCTGCTATGATGTTTGAACCGTATTCTGTTATTGGAATGTACTCCACACCCTCGCTATCTGTCTCCACAGCTCCGGCAACGTATGCTGTAACGCCCTCGGGCAGTGTCATTGTAAACGGCATGCACACGGCTGCTACCTCGCTTATGGTTATTGTGTGCTCGGTAGCAGGCTCGATATACCATAGCGAAGCGTCGGCTGTTGCGGTCCAGGGAACAAGGCGGCTGTTGTCGCCCGAAAGGTGCAAGCCCACATTGCTTCCTGTCTGGTTTGTGCAGATTATTGAGCTGAGACCGGTGGTGCTGCTCTCAATCTTCCACTTGCCGGCTTCGGCGGTGTTTGTGGTTACAGCGGGCTGTGTCTCGTTTGCTCCGAGCGGTCCCAGTTTGTGCTCATAGTTGCCATTGTGCAGGTAATACTCTTTTGCACCCTCGCTTGTGGGTATGAATGTGAACATGTAAATTATAGGTTTGTAGGATGTTGATACCGTGAGGCGGCTCTCCTCGGGTTTCAGGTATAGTGTTCCGTTGCTACGCTCCTTGTTGCGTATGCGATACCATGCACCGGGTTCCACCTCGTAGCGCGCCATATTGGCTATGGTGGCGTTCACAACTTCGTATGTTGCCTGCTCAGGAGTGGCTTTGTATGCATCTATTGCGGTTGTGAGCGATTCAAATGATTCGGGCTTTATGCTGCCAACATATATCTTCTCGCCGGGTTGCAGGCTCTCGCTCTTTGCATCTATTCCTGCCAATACAATAGCGTGGCGGTCGGCTGTATCGTCATAGATGTATGTGCTGTCGGTAATATACTCTATGCTGTAATTTTTATACACGATGGTGTATCCTCCGCCGTTTGTGCCATAGGTGTCCTCCTCGTAAAGGAAGCCTATGTTGTTATCTTTTTGCAGTGTCATTGTAGAATATGCACTTGACAGGTAGCTCGCTTGGTGACGACCGTCCCACTCGGCAGCAAATGCTTGTGGCGAAACAAAGTCGGCAAGTGTTTCAAGTTCCTTATAATATATACCCACATTTGCGCGACCAGAACCGAAAGGTACCGACTGCAGTGCAAGATATACCTTTTTGTCATCGGCTTTGCGGCGTGCGGGAACAAACATTATCTCGCCGTTGGTGGAGTTGCTAACAGCTGTTGTTCCGTTGTTGTCGTTGCCCGAGAATTGGTATGTGCCCCAAGAACCTTCTGCCTTTTCACTATCGGTGTATGTGAATATGTTGAAGTAGCGACCGCCGCTGCAACGTGAACTGATGATTACAGAGCCGTCGGGTAGTTCCTCTGCTTTTGGTTCGTCTCCTCCGCTTGGAATGGGGGCTATCTCGCCACCGCCCAGTACGGTCCATTTTTCGCCGAAATCGTCGCTGTAGAGTACAAAATTAACGTGTGTGCCGTTTACATTCTTCACAAGCACTGCGCAGTAGATACGATAATAATCGCCCACCTTGATATATTGGCTCTGTGAGATTTTTCCTGAGCCGACGAACATGGCGCGCACAGGGCCGTGCGATGTGTTGTCGAACTGTGAATAGATGCTCTCGCTGCGATCCACGGGTTCGGTCCAGTTTACTCCGTAGTCGTCGCTATAGAAATGTGCGATGCCTTGGTGGCAGTTGCGCTGACCATTGGGGAACGATACGTTGCCCGAACAGCTTATCACAAGTACACGGCTGCTCTCGCGATCGGCAACAATACAGGGGTCGCCGAAGCCAACGTGCATGGAGTCGGGCGACTGTGCACCCTGTCCGCATATAATGTCGAAAATATCGCCCCAGGTCTCGCCATTATCCTTGCTTATGCGTGCGCGCAGGTCGATGCGTCCGTTGGTTGCCATGCCAATGTCGGCGCGGCTGTGGCGGTAGTCGGCAACAGCTATAATATCACCGTTTGACGCTGTGGCAATGGCGGGGATACGATAGGGAATAGCCGCCGAGGTGGGTGTGGGGAATACCTCGAAGTTAGGCTCGGGCTCAATAACATTAGGTTTTATAACTATGCGGAAATTGCTGAAAGTTATACCTTTGTTTACGCCGCTCTGTGTGAATGATGTCATTCGCTGAGGCTCCTCGATAACCACATTCACACTCTGCTTGGTTGCCGATGTGCTGTATGTGGTGCCACCGGCTGTGAGAGTGAGCGAGTAGGTCTCGCTGTCGGTGTTTACAAAATCAAAGCTATATGCTACGATGCACATATCCTCGGGGGCAGTAAGTGTGTATGTGCTGCTGCCTGAGCCCGAATAACCGGTGATATAGTCGCCCGCAGCCTTCATATTGTTGTAGCCTGTGCTTATGCTCAAACCTTCAATCTCGCTGCTCTCCCATTTTGAATGCCATGTGCCGTTGGCGTTGCTTGCGGTGAAAGAGCCGGTAGATATAAGCACCTCTGTCGATGTCTCACCAACAGTAAAACGTATGGTTGAGCCTGCACCTGCACCCTCTGCCCAGAAGGCAAACTTGCCGATGTTGCCAAAATTGTTCACGGCATAGTTGGTGCCGTGTATTTTCATATAATAGCCATCAATATCGGCAATATCGTTTGATGTGGCAAAATCCCAGAGCCCAATATAGCCATCGGGCAACGCATCTGCGGGTTGCATGGTGGGGTAGGTGCTGCCACCTGTGCCGCCGTATCCCGAGATGGAACTCATGGTGGTGTGCGATGCAAGCACCTTGCTTGTGCCTGCTTGTTTGTTATACACGGCATAGCCATCGGTGTCGTTGCCCACGAAGCACCACAAGTCGCAGTCTTCATAGGTTGTGGTTGCTCTTCCAAGAGCAATGTGGTCGGCGCCGTCATTGTCTGAGATTATAGCCCCTCCGGTGCCAATCCCCATTGTGTACCATGTTGTGCCGGCTGCAAATTCGCCATTCTCGATTGTGGTTGTCTTGAATGGTGTTGCTGCGCAGATGTATGCCGTGTAGCACAGAACTGCCAGCGCGGTGAGTAGATTTCTTTTCATATTTACAAGGTTAATGTTAATAAATGCTTTTAATGTTGCGAATATATAGTAAATTCTGTAAAGTATTTATATAAATATAGCGAAAAAATGTTTTTATCAAGTGGCACTTGGTAGAAGAGTATATATCCACAGCACAGATGAACACTCTGCGTAATGTGCATTTATTGGGTACGACTACTCCTGTGCAGGGTATCATCAGTGCCTTGCGTAATATCGTAGTCGATAGGCTTACAGGCAGCAACAAGGATTACAGCACCACGCTGCTAAATATTGTGAACACACTCCGCACCCACCCCGAAGAGTTCCAGGAGTGGCACACATCACCACAGCAGCACTATTCACACCGCCCACCCTTGAGAACAAAAAAGAAAATAAAGGGTATTGGTTTTGAGAAGTTTTGAGAATAATTCGTTAAAAATTTGGAACTTATATATATGTATATTCGCAAAATTTTCAACAAACATATTATATGGCAGAAGTTAGATATCACGATTGCCCCGATTGTGGCAAAGAAAATGTAATTGGTTATATTGATGAAGAAGGTGCAGCAAAGGTTGTAAAAGGTATTAGTGCTGGTGGATTAGCACTTAGTGGTGCGATGTTAGGCGGACCGATTGGTGCATTAGCTGGTTTGGCTATTGGGAAATGGTGGGGAGATAAATGCACACAGCCTCATGGTTCGACTGCTTTTGTTTTTAAGTGTCCAAGATGTAATCATGAATTTACAGAATATTTCAAAATGTAGTAATATGGATTTTATATATAATGGCGAAGATTTTTTTTGACGATATGTGTTCTTTAGAAGATGTCACAGATAATGGCGATATAGACTCTTCTTTTGAGGGTGATGATTTTATTGATAATTTTGATAACCATGGTCCAAGTAATATTTCTTTTGGTGCTAGTTCTGAAAAAACATTGGAGTACGATTTATGACAAACTCAAAAGAATAATGACTATTATGAGAGAGAAATTAGGAATTTCACTGATTCCACAACAGAAACATATAAGAAGAATTGTTTAAGTTATTTAGAACAAGCTGTTAAAAAAGCGAATGATATAACAGAAAAACTAAAGGACTTATAATCAAAATAATTTGTGATTTGTCTTTTACCCCTCTATGTGGTTGCTCTACCTTTCGCGTTGCGCAATAGGCTATACTCATTGCGTGTGTAAGCGAGCTTCCACCCATTCGTTTGCACTAATTTTGTGGTAGAAGCAACCATATTTTTTATGCACTTGCAGTAAAAATGAAATCCCTCAGAATTTTACGTTGAGCTGCTTTATGTTTGCTGTTGGTGGATAATAAAACAAAAACGGTTAGAACTTAAGTTCTAACCGTTTTTGTGATTCCGGAGCGATTCGAACGCTCGACCCACGCCTTAGAAGGGCGTTGCTCTATCCAGCTGAGCTACGGAACCAACCTTTATTGCAAAGTTGTTCGCTTTGCGGGTGCAAAGATAGTGTGTTTATTCGTTTGTGCCAAATTTATGAGCGAATTTTTGCAAAAAAGCCGCCTTGGCATCTTTTTTGCTTGGGCGACCTGTTGCTTGAGGAATTATTTTATATATGGTAGAAGTTTCTCAAATTCCGGAATGTATATCTCTTTTCGGTTAAGTACTATGAGCCCGCGGTTTTGCAGGTTGTTGAGGGCTCTCGATACGTTGAGCCGTGTTTCGCATAGCAGTGTTGCAAGGCGTTCCATCTTTATACTCACCTTCTTGCAGCCGTGTGTTGTTTCGCAACGTTTGGCTATAAAGGTAATTATGCGCCCTTCTATTGTGCATGGGGTGTATTCCCAAATGGCATCGTTTAGCAACTGCGCCCGGCGGCTTATGAGGTTTGTGAAGTTGAGGGTGAAGATGTTCTGTTTGGAAAATTCGTTGAAAAAGAAACTTTTCTCTATTGTGAGGGTCGTGCAATTGTCTTTTGACCTGTAGCTGCGGTTGTATGTGGTGTTGTAGCCAAACATTGAATAAGGTTCAATGGCATATGGCGCCTTGTGCTCCTCTTCTATGCTGTATGTACCGTCAGAGGCTTCGGCACACGAGGTTATTTCCCCTTTTGTGAGGATTATAAATCTGTTGCACTCGTCGCCTTTTTTGCACAACGGCTCTTTGTCACCGTGGTTCTTGTACTCTAATTGTATTTTGTCAAGTATGGCTGTTATATTGTCCTTGCTCATTCCCTGAAAATAGGGTAGGCATAATAGGTTTTCGTACATTCTGTTTCTGTTTTTTATCTTATAACTATTTTCTTATAAAAAAAGTATAAACAAGGTAGCGCTTTTTGTTTTTTTTAACTTAATGCCCTGTTTTTGTGAAAAAAAATAACCCGTCTGTTGCGTGCGCAGTTGTTAAAATTGTGTATAATTATTTTGCTATTGTTGCGAACTTGCTTAACTTCGCAACATAATATAAACAGAGACCTGTGCTTTGTCCCAATGAGTGGAGATTGTATAAAATATGATATGTTGGCAGTGGTTGGTCCCACGGCATGCGGCAAGACTGCTCTTGCTGTGGACTTGGCTTTGTCGCTTGGCGGCGAGGTTATCAGTGCCGATAGCCGGCAGGTATATCGGGGCATGGATATCGGCACGGGCAAGGACCTTGCAGAGTATGTCCGTGATGGTGTTCAGGTGCCTGCTCATCTGATTGATATTGCCGATGCAGGTGAAAAATATAATCTGTTTGAGTTTCAGCGGGATTTTCTGAATGCTTACAATGATGTGCGGCAGCGTGGCGCTCTGCCGGTGTTGTGTGGCGGCAGCGGCATGTATGTGGAGTCGGTGCTGCGTGGTTATAAACTTATTCCAGTACCCGAAAATGCGGCATTGCGCGAGAGGCTCGAAGAAAAGAACCTCGATGAGCTCACCTCAATTCTTGCGAGCTACAAGGTCTTGCACAACAATACCGACACCGATACAAAAAAACGTGCAATACGCGCCATAGAAATTGAGGAATATTATGCCTCCTGCCCTGTTGAGGAACGGGCTTTCCCTGTTATTCGCACTCTCACCGTGGGCGTTAATGTAGATAGAGAGGTGCGCCGCGCCAGAATTACAGCTCGCCTCTTGCAGAGATTGCAGGAGGGGCTTGTTGAGGAGGTAGAATCTCTTCTCGCATCGGGTGTTACAGCTGAGCAACTTATATATTACGGTCTTGAATATAAGTTTGTAACAATGTATGTAACCGGCAAAATGAGTTACCACGAAATGGTGCAGGGGCTTGAAATTGCCATTCACCAATTTGCCAAGAGGCAGATGACATGGTTCCGGGGCATGGAAAAGCGTGGAACGCACATTCACTGGATTGACGCTTCGATACCGCGTGCCGAGCAGGTTGAAATGATAAAGAGCTTGATGTATGACAAAAAATAAGATTGACAGGCACCGTTGGGGGCTGATATATTGTCCTAAGTTGGGTTCTCTCTCGCCGCGGAAGCGATGGAGGGAGATAAGGGAGTATTTGAAAGATAAACATGTGGAATATGACTGCATACAATCCGAGGATTACAGCTCTCTTGAACGCCAGGCAAAGATGCTTGCCGATAACGGTTACGAAACAATCGTTGTTGTGGGTGGTGATGGTGCTCTGCAAGATGTCGTGAACGGTATCATGGCATCGGAAAATTATGGTAAAGTATCATTAGGCATTATTCCCAATGGAATAGCTAACGATTATGCATCATATTGGGGTTTACCGGTGAACGATTACAAAACGGCAGTCGATTGTATAATAACGCATCGTGTGCGTAAGGTTGATGTAGGTTGTTGTTCCTACACGCAAGATGGCGCCGAACATAAAAGATATTTTCTTAATGTACTGAATATAGGTCTCACTGCGAGGGTCGTGGAGATTGCCAATCAAAAGAGATTCATCTTTGCCAAGCTGGGCTCTATGGTAAGAGGGCTTTTTCAGTTGCTTTTCTTCCGTCAGAGTTACAAAATGAAGTTCCGCCTCAACAATCAAACGGTTGATAAGAATTTCATGATGCTCTGTATTGGAAATTCGCGCGGTTACGGCATGACACCAAGCGCAGTGCCCTATAACGGCTGGCTCGATGTGTCGGCAATCAAGATGCCTAAGTTTTTTGGTATGATTGAGGGGTTGCTCATGGTCTATCGTCGCAAAATTATGAATTATGAGCTCATGGAGCCTTTCCGCACGGGTGAGGTTCTTATAGAAGATGTCGGCGGGGCTCATGTCGGTATCGACGGGCGCATGTTCTATCCCTCGTTCCCAATGAAAGTTACGATAATACCCGAGAGTATAAATCTGATTATTCCAACCAAGATAAAAAATAATAAATAAACATTATGACAATAAGAGATTTGATTTCTACCGAAAATTTCTTCCTACTGGCAGGTCCCTGCGTTATTGAAGGAGAGGATATGGCAATGCGTATTGCAGAACGTGTTGTGGCAATGACAAGCGAAAGGAATATACCTTATGTCTTCAAAGGTTCGTACCGCAAAGCAAACCGTTCGCGCATCGACTCTTTTACCGGTATTGGTGATGAGGCTGCGTTGCGTGTTCTGCGCAAGGTGCGCGAGACCTTTAATGTTCCTGTGGTAACCGATGTACACTCTGCCGAGGAAGCTGAGATGGCTGCCGAGTATGTGGATATCCTGCAGATACCGGCGTTCCTTTGCCGCCAGACCGATTTGCTTGTGGCAGCTGCAAAAACGGGCAGAGTCGTAAATATCAAAAAGGGGCAGTTTCTCTCACCCACTGCAATGAAATTTGCTGCCGAGAAGGTTGTGTCAGAGGGAGGTGCCGGGCAGGTGATGCTCACCGAGCGTGGAACAACCTTCGGTTATCAAGACCTTGTGGTTGATTTTCGTGGAATACCACAGATGCGCTCGTTTGGCTATCCTGTGGTTATGGATATTACCCATTCCTTGCAACAGCCCAACCAGTCGCTCGGTGTAACCGGAGGTATGCCCGAAATGATTTCTACCGTAGCCAAGGCTGCAATAGCCGTGGGTGCCGATGGTCTTTTCATTGAAACTCATGAGAATCCCGCCGAGGCAAAGAGTGATGGTGCCAATATGTTGCGCCTCGACCTTTTGGAGGATTTGCTTGATGTTCTTTTGAGAGTGCGTGCCGCGGTGCGATAAACATATCCTCTTTTGCATGTTTTAGCGGGCAATGGTAAGGAAAATATACCTTATTATATCTCTATGGGCATTTTTGTCAATGCCTCTGTTTGGCAGTGCCATTGATGGCGCTGCCAAGCGTGTTATGGATATGTATGGTGCTCGTTTGCTCGCGGGCGATTTTGAGGTGGGGGAGTTGTTTGGCGACCTATATATAAAAGAGGTAGTTGATGTTCGCAAGCAGAGCCTTGTGCTTAATCTTATCCCCGACCTCACCCGTTTCGATTCCAAGAAACAAAAGTATCTCTCGGAGTTTTTTTATGAGATACATTATGTTGATAATGCAGTGCCGGATATCAGGAGAAAGGCGCATCTTACATCTTATAAAAGGGGCAATGGCGAAATGGACAGGGTTCTCTATTATATGAACCCCGATTTTTTGCAGGAGAAACTTTTCAAGATGCAGTATCTTTCGCCAATCTATCCCACAAATTTTGACTATTATAAATATGTGATGGATAGCACATTCAATTCGGCAAGCGGCGGATATAAGGTACTTTTTAAGCATAAATTTGACAACATTAAGCTGTTTACCGATGGTTGGGTGCTTTTTGATGAAGATTACACCGTGCGTGCTTTCTATGCCGAGGGATGGGACGAGCAGAGCCGTTTCTCGGTGGAGTGCCACATGGGAGATGAGGGGCTTGAACGCTTTGTGGTGAAAGATTTTTCGTTGAAAATATTTTACGATTTTGCATTGAATGAGATAGATATTCAGGCAGATGCCCGCTACACTTACACCTCTTTATCCACTGCGCTGAATAATTATAATAGTAAAAGCCGTTTCGACCTTACCGGTCTGCTCAATACCAGATGGAATGGTGTCTCAACCTTCTCTTTTGACGAATATGCAACGCGGCATCGCCCGTCTCCCTTGTCGGCATCCGATTCTCTTATATATATTAGAAAAGGGGTCATAAGTGCCGATACCACACACTCCGTCACCGCAACCAAGCCTAAAAGAAAAAGCGACAAGGTGATACGCTGGCTTTGGGAGGTGGGCGACGATATGATAAGCAGCCATTATCTTAATTGGGGCGATAGCGACTTAAAGGTCTATCCTCTTATAAATCCATCATACTTGCGTTACAGCACAGGCAAGGGAGTAACATATAAATTTGCAGTCAATCTCAGAAGCCGTGCCGAAAAGAAACACGGATTCTGGCTCAAGCCCATGGTTGGTTACAGCTTTAAGCGTAAAGAGTTTTATTGGGGTGTCAATGGCGGTTATCTTTTCGAACCGCGCCATCGTGGTATGGTGCTCTTGAATGCCGGTCGCGAGAACAGTATATATCACGAACTTGAGGTGGAGAAGATAAAAGACCTCAATGCTTCGGATATACATTTCCCCGAGATGGCATTTACCTATTACCGCGATTCGCGCTTTTCTGTGAATGTCCAACGCGAGTGGTTCAATGGGTTCGATGTGCAGCTGGGTACAACGTATTATCATCGTTCGTTGCGTGGCAATGCTGTAGGGCAGATTGTGGCAGGTGAAATGGTGCAGAGTAAATACAGAAGTTTCGCTCCTCATGTTCAGCTTGTGTGGCATCCGGGTATGTATTATTATTACGATGGCGACAAGAAGGTGAATCTTGGTTCGCGCATGCCGCGTTTCTCGCTCGATGTTGAACAAGGAATACGCGGTCTGCTCGATTCAAAAAGTGTATATACCCGTGCCGAAATTGATATGCAGTATAAACGCCGCTTGTCGAGCAGCTCCTCCTTGTACACCCGTCTGGGCGCCGGTGGCTATCTCTATGAAAAAGATACCTATTTCATAAATTATACCTTTTTGAAAGATAATATACTGCCTCTTGACAAAGATGACGAGTTGAGCGGCGTGTTTCAGTTGCTCGATTCTGAGTGGTACAACTCTGCCAATAAATATTTTAGAGCAAATGCGGCTTATGTCTCTCCGTTTTTAGTGATGCAAAAAGTGTTGCCACAGGTTAGATTTATAAAAAATGAGATGCTCTTTTTTAACATGTTGTTTATCTCCAAGTTGCACCCATACTGCGAGTATGGCTATGGGGTGGAAACTCCATACGTCGATTTGGGAATATTTGCCGGTTTCGAGAACTTCTCTTTTCACAAAATTGGCTGTAAAATAACAATTTCTCTGTTTGAAGATTAGGCAAATGGCAACTTTTTATGATTTTTTAAAAAAAGTTGCCTCCTTTTTTGTTATTCAATTTTATAATACTTACATTTGAGAGGTGATAAGTAAAATGGTCTAATTATATAAATTATACGAGATGAGTTATTTGCGATTCGAAAAAACGCTGATGACGAACTTGGAAGAGTCGTTGCAAAAGGAGATTTTGAGGACAAACCGTTCGGGTGCTTATCATTGTTCGACTATTGTCGATTGCAATACCCGTAAATATCATGGTTTGTTGGTTGTTCCTATCCCGCAGCTCGATGACGAGAATCATGTGTTGCTATCGTCGCTCGACGAGACGGTTGTTCTGCATGGCGCGGAATTTAACTTGGGATTGCATAAATACAATGCCGACAACTTCAGTCCCCGTGGCAACAAGTACATTCGAGAGTTCGCTTGGGAGCGTGTCCCCACCACCATTTACAATGTGGGCGGTGTGTGGCTCAAAAAAGAAAAAGCCTTTGTGCATCACGAGAACAGAATTCTTATTCGTTACACATTGTTGAAGGCAAACACAGCTGTGACATTGCGCCTGCGCCCCTTCTTGGCGTTCCGCAGTGTGCGTGAGTACACTCACGAGAACAGCATTGCCGACCGCAGCTACAAGGAGGTTGAGAATGGTATCAGCATGCGTATGTATTCCGATTACCCCGACCTTTACATGCAGTTGAACAAGAAGAACGAATTTGTTTATCAACCCGATTGGTATCGCGGCATAGAGTATGTAAAAGAGCTTGAGCGCGGTTACGACTTTAACGAGGATCTTTTTGTTCCCGGCTACTTCGAAGTGAAGATGAAGGCGGGCGAGAGTATTGTCTTTTCGGGCGGTGTAGCTCCCATGACAACCCGTACAATGAAGGCAGCCTTTGAACATGAGGAGGCTATTCGCGACCCGCGCGACAACTTCATGCACTGTATGCAATGTGCCGGTAACCAGTTCTTCAATGTTCAAGGTGAGCATATATACATTCTTGCCGGTTATCCGTGGTTCAAATGCCGTGCGCGCGACCTCTTTGTGTCGTTGCCCGGTCTTGCGCTTGCGCAGGGGCACTACGATGAATTTGAACGCGTAATGAAGACTGCAAGCATTGCCATCGACGATTTTATGAACGACCGTCTGAGCGATGTTAAAATATATGAGATGGAGCACCCCGATGTTCTCCTGTGGGCTGTTTGGGCATTGCAACAATATGCAAAGGAGTGCAGCATGGAGGCTTGTCGCGACAAATATGGCGATCTGTTGATGCGCATCTACGATTTTATCCGTAACAATAAACACAACAACCTGCGAGTAACACAGAACGGCTTGCTCTCTACCAATGGCAAAGACAAGGCTGTTACATGGATGAACTCCACCGTGAATGGTCGTCCCGTTGTTCCCCGCACTGGTTATGTTGTTGAGATAAATGCTCTGTGGTATAACGCTCTTGTATTTATACAGCAGATGGCAGAGCTTATGCACAATCAATATGTGCTCGACTCTCTTGTTCGTCTGATTCCTCTTGCAGGCAAGGCGTTTGTAGAGGTATTCCTCAATGAGCACGGTTATCTCTACGACTATGTCGATGGTGATTATGTCGATTGGAGCGTTCGTCCCAACATGATATTTGCCGTTGCTCTTGATAACTCTCCTCTCGATTCAAAACAGAAGAAAAAAGTTCTCGATATTGTTACCCGCGAGCTTCTCACACCGCGCGGTTTGCGTTCGCTCTCTCCCAAGAGCGTGGGCTACAACCCCAACTATGTGGGTCCGCAGATACAGCGCGACTATGCTTATCATCAAGGTACAGCATGGCCTTGGCTCGGTGGTTTCTACTATGAGGCCTATTTGAAGATATATAAACTGAGCGGTATCTCATTTGTGGAGCGCCAGATGGTTGGCTTCGAAGATGAGATTGTGCAGCACTGTGTGGGTTCTATTCCCGAAGTGTTCGATGGCAACCCACCGTTCAAAGGTCGTGGTGCCGTGGCATTTGCCATGAATGTGGCGCAGATTCTGAGAACAAGCCAGTTGCTCAAACAGTATGAATCTAAATTGGAGGGATAAGCGATATGAAAGTATTAATGTTCGGTTGGGAGTTTCCGCCTCACATCTCGGGCGGTCTCGGTACAGCAAGTTATGGACTCACCAAAGGTTTTGTTCAGCAAGGCGATGTAGAGATTAAATTCTGTATCCCCAAGCCTTATGGCGACGAAGATAACAGCTTTTTGAGAATCGTTGGTATGAACTCCGTTCCCATTGTGTGGAAAAACGTCGATAGAGACTATGTAAATTCACGCATAGGTGCGGTGATGACACCCGATGAGTATTATCGCTATCGCGAGCATATATATGGCGATTTCAGCTATATGCACACCAACGACCTCGGTTGTATGGAGTTTGCCGGCGGTTATCCCGAAAATCTGCACGACGAGATTAACAACTATTCTATCATAGCAGGTGTTGTTGCTCGCACAGAAGAGTTTGATATAATTCACTCACACGACTGGCTCACATATCCTGCCGGCATACATGCCAAGCAGGTGTCGGGCAAGAAACTTGTGATACACGTTCACGCTACCGATTTCGACCGTAGTCGCGGTAACGTAAACCCCACAGTGTATGCAATAGAGAAGAATGGTATGGACAATGCCGACCACATTCTGTGCGTTAGTGAGCTCACTCGTCAGACGGTTATTCACAAATATCATCAGAACCCCGATAAGGTATCTACTCTGCACAACGCGGTAATCCCCTTGGAGCAGGATATTCTTGATATTGTTCCTAAAAAAATACCCGGCGAGAAGGTGGTTACATTCCTTGGTCGTATAACAATGCAGAAGGGTCCCGAATATTTTGTTGAGGCTGCCGCAATGGTTCTTAAGCGTACAAAGAATATTCGTTTCTGCATGGCAGGTAGCGGTGATATGATGAATGACATGATACGCCTGGCTGCGGCGCGCGGTATTTCGGATAGATTCCACTTCCCCGGCTTTATGCGTGGGCGTCAGGTATATGAGTGCTTGAAGGCAAGTGATGTGTATATTATGCCATCGGTAAGTGAACCGTTTGGTATTTCGCCACTCGAAGCGATGCAGTGCGATGTACCCACAATCATCTCCAAGCAGTCCGGTTGTGCCGAAATCCTCGATAAGTGTATTAAGACCGACTATTGGGATATTCATGCAATGGCAGATGCCATCTACTCAATCTGTAACAACGAATCGTTGTATGAGTATTTGAAGGTTGAGGGTCGCAACGAGGTAAACAATATCACTTGGGAGAACGTAGCCCTTAAACTGCGTAAGGTATATGAACAAGTAATGGGTTGGTAAAATTTTAAAAAACGAATAATATGAAAACAATTTGTTTCTATTTCGAGATTCATCAAATCAGACAGTTGAAACGTTATCGTTTCTTCGACATAGGTAGCGACCACTACTACTATGATGATTACGCAAACGAGAGCGCAATTACCGAGATTGCCGAAAAATCATACATTCCCGCATTGACCACAATGCTGGAGATGGTAAAAGAGAATAACGGTGCTTTCAAGGTTGCCTTCTCTGTATCGGGCGTAGGTTTGGAGATGCTTGAGTTGCATGCTCCTCAGGTAATAGAACTCTTGCATGAGATTAACAAGACCGGCTGTTGCGAATTCCTTTGCGAGCCCTACTCTCATGGTCTCTCTTCACTCGCTTCACGCGAAGTGTTTATGGAGGAGGTTCAGCGTCAGAACCGTAAAATCAAAGAACTCTTTGGCAAGAAACCTAAAGTATTGCGCAACTCCGGTCTTATCTACTCAGACGAGATAGGAGAGATGGCAGCATCAATGGGATTCAAGGGAATGCTTTCCGAGGGTGCAAAGCACATTCTTGCGTGGAGAAGTCCCCACTTTGTATATAACTGCGCCACAGCTCCCAACTTGAAGTTGTTGTTGCGTGATTATAAACTCTCCGATGATATATCGTTGCGCTTCTCTAACCCCAAATGGAGCGAATATCCTTTGTTTGCAGAGACATACGTTGATTGGATAGCATCGTTGCCCGAGGAAGATGAGGTAATCAATATCTTTATGAACCTCCATGCTCTTGGTGTGTCTCAGCCCCTCTCTTCGCACATCTTGGATTTCTTGAAAGCTATCCCTGCATGCGCAAAAGATCGTGGTATCTCGTTCTCAACACCTTCAGAGGTTATTGATAAGCACAAATCCGTAGGTCCATTGGAGGTTTCTTATCCTCTCTCTTGGATGGACGAGGAGCGCGACGCCAGCTCTTGGTTGGGCAACTCATTGCAGCGCGAGGCTTTTGACAAACTTTATAGCTTGGCAGAGCGCATTTCGCTTTCTGATGACAAAAAGTTGAAACAGGATTTTGACTACCTGCAGGCCGCCGAGAACCTTCGCTTCATGACCACAAAGCAGAATGGTATCATCACTGAGCGTAGCATCTACGAGTCTCCTTATGATGCATTCACCAACTATATGAATATCCTTGGCGACTTTATGGCTCGCGTGCGTGCTCAGTATCCCGAGGAAATTGACAATGAGGAACTTGGCGCATTGCAGCAGATGATAGAGAACCAGGAGGTCGAGATTGTTCAGCTCGAAGCTGAGGTTGAGAGCCTTAAGACTAAGCTTGCCGCAAAGACAAAAAGAGCAGCAAAGGCAGCTGAACCTGCCGAGGAGAAGCCTGCAAAAGAGGCTAAGCCTAAGGCTGCAAAGGCAAAGAAAGAGAATAAATAATTTTCCTTTTTGATATGATGTGCTATGGGCAGTGCCGCGTGTGCTGTCCATAGTTTTTATATCGTAATTATTAACATTAAAACAGGCACTGCGCAAAATTTTGCGCAGTGCCTGTTTTAATGTTGTTGTGTAGCTGTTGTTATTTATATCTGCTGCTCACAACTTCCACCTCTATCGGGTGATTCTCACCGCCCTGCAATCTTATGTTGCTAAGCTGTGTGTAGTGCTTTACCTTTACCAGATTTCCGTAGCTGTCGGTAGTGGCTTCCACGGGAATAAGCACAACCTTCTCCCAATCTTCATCGGCTTCACCTGCTTCAAATTCCTTGTAGCAGTTCTTTATGAGCTTTGCAATGTTGCCAAAGGTATATCGGCTGCTGTTGCTTGTGATAGTTGTGTAGAACGATGTCTCGTTGTCGCAAACTTTATTCTTCTCAAAGAACTCTTTCATATCCTTCTTGCGCACCATGAGCAGGGTGGTAGGAGGGTTAAAGTCGTTGCTGTCATCGGCACGGAAACCTGCAAACTCTATTTTTACCGAGTTCAGTGTGTCGCTTCCACACTCGTCCATAATCTCGTCCACAGGCAATACAACCTCAGTGAAAATGCCGGCAGGTGTTTTCAGGTATGTGGCATCGTCGTTGTTCAGTAGATCTGTAATATCTCCGTTGTCGAATTTGTTTAGTTGCAGCACCTCCTTGTTTGAATAGAAAGGAGTGAACATGGTTACTAATGAGTCTTTTTCGCCGGAGCTACTTGTTTCGTAGTAGCTGAATGCTACTTCCAATCTCACACGATATATGTTGAGCAATGTTCCATCACCCTGTGTGCATTTTACGTGTATTCCTTTGAATACGTTGTTTATGAACACTTCGGAGTTTTCAAAATCCGAAGGTGTTTCATAATAGTGTTGTATAAAACGCGTCCCTATTTCGTTTGGAAGAATAACTTCAATATTTGCATCGTAATCATCCTCGGTTAAGGTGTCGCTCAAGGTATAATCTTTTGCGCTATAAACCTTTGTTGCAATGGGAGCCTTGCTGTTGTCGTAGTACTCTTCAAGGTCGAGGTCTGTGTAATAGTTTACTCCTTCGGGGATTGCTCTGTCAAGCTCATATACATTGCACTTCATGGCGTTGTTCTTGTCGCCTGTTATGCTGTCATAGTATATGCGTAGTTTTGTATATACCGCGCTGTTGTCAATCACACCGTCCTCGGGGAATGCCTCGCTATCGCCACTCGCAAACTGAGTGAGGAAACTTGCCTCAAATGTGGTGTTGTTACGGGGCTCGGTGTAGCGTCCCAGGTACATGTAATCCGATTTGTTGATTATCGAATTGTTTGCATCAAGCGACTTGCTTGTGGCATAGAAGGTCTTTTTGCTCGATGTAACAATATCTGTTTCGGGTACAATACTGCTTCCAATCGTCGCAGTCTCATCATCACATCTGGTGAAAGTTAGTATTGCAATGGTTGCAAATAAGAAAAACGAGATGTACTTTTTCATACGGTTTGTCTATAATCCGGTAAGGTTTTGTAACTCTCGATGAGTCTCTCTTCCTTGTGAAAGAGCTGCTCATTGTTCGTTATTTGTTATCACATGATGGTTTCATAGAAGTTGTTGCACTCTTCGGCGTAGTTCTCATCAGCCGTCTTGGGCATAACAGGCTTGCCAAGAGATTCTGCATACTCTATGAGAGCGGGTGAGATGTTATCACCGTTAATAATAACACCGTCGCTGTATTTTATTGCCAATTTTGCGAGCTCTTCATATGAAGCAGGCTCCTCAATGCCTTCGAGCAACTCTATATTCATGCCTCTGTGCAGGGTTTTCTGCAAGAATCCAGCGGGGAATGTTCCGTTGAAGTTGTCGTCGTATAGCGATAAAACCACTTTTGAGTTACGGAACGATGGCTCTTCTTTGTATGCACTCTTTACATAGAGAGCTGCAAGGGCGGTTATCCAGCCGTGGCAGTGAATGATGTCGGGGCACCAGTTGGTCTTTTTTACGGTCTCAAGCACGCCGCGAGCAAAAAATATTGCGCGTTCGTCATTATCGGCATACTCATTGCCGGCATCATCGGTTGTCATGCGACGGTTCTGGAAATAATCATCGTTGTCAATGAAATATACCTGCATTCTTGCGGCTTGTAACGATGCTACTTTTATAATAAGCGGGTGATCTGTGTCGTCGATAATAAGGTTCATTCCCGACAGACGCTGTACCTCGTGCAACTGATTGCGTCTGATATTAATGGTGCCCCATCTCGGGGTGAAAACTCTAATCTCCTTGCCGCTGTCTTGTGTAGCTTGTGGGAGACTACGCCCAATATTGGCTATCGTCGATTCGGGTACAAATGGTGTAATTTCTTGAGTAATAAATAATACTTTGTTTGCTTTCATCGTTATTCTTTCTTTTCCGCAGGCACATTGCGCGGCTTTTGCAAAGTTACGAAAAAACCGCAACAGTAGCAAATTTATCTTTTCTTTTAAGCGTTTTTAGAACTAAAAAGCCTTTGATTTACAGATATTAACGCGTTTTTAACAGCTTGTAACAAAACGATGCGGGGCTTTCTCTTGTTACACATGTTACACACAGGTGACTGATGAGGCGCAAATTTCTTTTTATTTATTTCTTTTTGTGGTTATTTGTTTGTTACTTTGCAGTCGATTTTTGCAAAGGGCTCTTTTCCTTGCCTGGCAGGGTAATGTTCCCGGTGTAAATTAAATGAAAAACATTGTTTTTTATCGGTTTTAATTGAACATGAAAGTAATACACACGATAAAGGAGTTGCGCGAGGTGCTTGATGCTTGCCGCGAAACAGGGCAGAAAATAGGTCTTGTTCCCACAATGGGTGCTTTGCACAATGGGCATGCTTCTTTGGTTGAGGCTGCTGTTAAAGATAACGATGTGGTGGTGGTGAGCATCTTTGTGAATCCTACACAATTCAATGATAAGAACGACCTTAAAAACTATCCTCGTACTTTGGACGCCGATTGCGCGTTGCTTGACAAGGTGGGTGCGGCGATAGCCTTTGCTCCATCTGTTGAGGAGATGTATCCCTCTCCCGATACTCGCGAGTTTTCATTTGCCCCTCTCGACACGGTTATGGAGGGTGCATGTCGTCCCGGTCATTTCAATGGCGTGGCGCAGATTGTGAGCAAGCTTTTCTATGCAGTTGAACCCGATAATGCTTATTTTGGCGAAAAAGACTTTCAGCAGCTTGCGATAATACGCGCGATGGTGCGTATGTTGGATATAAAGGTAAACATAGTGCCCTGTCCCATTGTGCGCGAGGCAGACGGGCTTGCCATGAGTAGCCGCAATACATTGCTTTCTGCCGATGAGCGCGAGCGTGCTCTC
>CAYRFX010000015.1:0-34791 GCA_964423665.1 uncultured Bacteroidaceae bacterium
AACCGATTATTTTCACCGCCATAATATTCGACACCAGATAGAGCGTGACGAAGAGGGCTGTAATGACTATTAGCGGCATATCGCCGCCTGCTCGGTTTTTGAAAGGGTTTTCCGATACCTTATTCATAATTTATGATAATTAGTGGTTGCAAAAATACAAACAACATCAACAAAAGTTCGGGTTTTAACATTTTTTAACAACGGGGGGGTAATTTCTCATATATTTGACATACTTTTGCCGAGCACAAGGTGTGCAAAACTTAAATTTATTAACTAAAACTTATTATTATGAGAAAAATTTTTATGTTAGTGCTTTGCCTCATGGCAATGACAAGCACAATTAATGCACAAAGTGAGGGTTGGAAAGGCGTGAAGGCTTCTTACAACATCTTTGAGATGGAGGATTGTGATGCTATCTCAGCATTCTCATTAGGCTATGTACAGAGTTTCAACATTGTTAAGTCTCTCCCCATCTTCGTTGAGAGCGGTATTAATGCTATCTACGCCACCGGCGATGTTGAGGAAGATGTTAAGTACACAGGTATCGCCGCTGAAATTCCTGTGAATCTTGGTTACAAAGTTGCTATCAACGACGAGATTTCTCTTTTCCCCTATGTTGGTGTAACAGGCAGATACAATATTACAGGTAAAGTAGAAGTAGATGACGAAGAAGATAAGGCTGATAAATTCCAGTATGGTTGGCAAGTTGGTCTCAACGCTAATTACAACAACTACAATATTGGTGTAAGCTATGGTGCAGACCTTAACGAAATTTTTGAGGAAACAAAAACCACTTCTATCAAAATTTCTGTTGGTTACAACTTCTAATTTATCTTAACAAACGTAGATGAGGCTGACTAAAACATTTTTAGCAGCCTCATTTGTGTAGGAGTGACTAACAATAGAAAATGCTGACACTTTTTAGTTCTTCATTTAATTAGGTAGCAACATTTATAAGCAACAATATTACTTCAACTAAACATGTATGTATCATTAGTATATATTTATCATGAAAAAATATTTTATACAATTCTCCACACTATTATTTGGGGTTGCAGCCATAGTGTTAAGTTCATGCAGCGAGGAAGATACTAACAATCCCAAAGAAGAGACTTTCCTCGCTAAAATTCTAAACGAGAATCTTATTAAATTCACCGAAGGTATCGGAGAGTGGGACGCTGCCGTAATTTACGACGAAGAGGGTTATTTTTTGTATAAGGAGGAGAAAATCGACGAAACAAAAACCGTTGATTATTATCAAATAGAATCACCCGAAGGCGATTATGATTGCGCCATTTTTGCCGACCAAGAGACATCAATCCCCGAAATGTTAATAATGGGCAAAGAGACGTACAACTTCATAAGAAAAGGTAACGACAAACTTTATATCTCTCGCTCAACCGAGGAAGGTTGTGAGCTAATCGACAGCCTGCAATACTCAATAAACAATGAAGGCACGGCAAGCCGTGGTGGATTCACATTCACAACCATTCAATATATAAACCGCGACGACAAAGTTAAAAAGGTGGTAAAAGCATTGGACGCCATTCTTTCTGCCGGCGACAATTACACCAGTTATCAGATAGAGCAGCTAAAAAAAGCACTCGACAAAATTTCAATCTTCTGGTACTATGAAAATGTAGAGGAGATAATAGAGGAACTTGATTTGTGTCGCCAGGAGTATGGCGAGACTGGCGAGGATGTTATCTGGTGCTTCACTCAATATGCCTCACGGAAAAAGATTATCACATACGACGTCAAGTATAGTATCACAGTATATACAGAACTTTCACAAAAAAATATTACAACTAATAGCGCAACGGTTGGCGGCAAAATATTTTGCATATCGGACAAATTAAAAACACTTGGCAGATGGGGTATAATATATTCACGAAACAAAAGCACTCTTTCATTAGATAATTACGAAGGAATTGTTTATGCATCGTCAAAAGACTTTTGGGTAACGCTAAAAAATCTAAAACCAAATACCACATACCACTATGCAGCTTTTTATCAATTCAACAGTAGTGACCATGGAGATTTAAATATGGCATATGAAGATAGAAACGCCGAAGCGTATGTTGCCTCTCCGTGGAGATTCACAACAAAAAAAGAAGTGGAAGAGGAAGCCGATACAGAAATTTCGCTCATCAAGCTTGGTTGGAGTGGCAGCACAACAAATGGTCCTGCTTGTCACGTTTTAGGTATATCTAATGACGAATATAAGAATCATCACTACTCTTTTACTTTCAAAGACGGAATCTGCACTGATGCAAAATACAATATCGAATTCCGTTCTTCAAGCCTTGCCAATGAATTTGCATCGGCAATAAGAAGCGGTATGTGGGCTGTTGATGACGAGGAAGATTATGAAGATTATGAAGAAGATGATGAACCTAATGTCGCTTTGCCTATGACTGTTTACACATCGGGTAATACCGTCTATATTCCGCTTGATAATTGCATTGGCAAAACCGGAGAGAGTATTAAAAAGGGATTGGACACCACCGGCATTCCACAGGATTTTATTTATGGTAAATATGATGCAGCAAAAGGTGAATATATTTGCAACAACGCACTTGGTGTTATTTCTAATGGCAATGACATTCAATGGAAGACAAACATTTCTTTCACAGATGACAGAATGGTAAAATCAGTAATACATAAAATAACAACACCTAACAATTTTACTTTTATGTTTGATGAGGAACTCTGTGAGACTGTCATCGCGTTATATGGTAAGTTTGGCATTTCATCCAAAATCACTCAGGCGGGCAACACCTTAACTATTACTCAAATAAACGAATCAAATCTTGTGAATGAGGAGGATTACTTAGAACCGCTTAGAGCCCTTGACAAATTTTTGATGACTCCTTTAATTAGCATGTTTTTTATACATAAAGACGACGAATAATCTCAGTTTAGTAAATAAAAACAAAATCCGAGTTCAAAGTGAACTCGGATTTTGTTTTTATACTCACCCCATGAAAAAGATTATTGTTATGCAAAAGTGAAAAAGAATGTTGGCAACAATTCAAATCCGGTTTATAGGGAACAGGCATATTTTACAAAATTTCACATTTTAACACTTTTTAACAACGGGGGGGTAATTTCTCATATATTTGAAATACATTTGACGCGAAAAGAAAAAAACAACAATTATTAACTAAAATTTTATTACCATGAAAAAGTTTATTTATACAGTTTTCTGTCTTTTTGCAATGACAGCAACATTCTGCTCATGCTCAAGCGATGATGACAACACAACACCTCCCCCACCCGCCGGCGGTGCTGTTACCCCACCGGCGAGCTACGAAGCAGGCTGGAGCGGTAATTTCGAAGATGGAACAGCACATTTCACCTTCGAGAGACCCGATTATGATTATGACGACGAAGAGAGCGATGTAAAGTGCGATTTCTACTCATTTGATTTTGAGAACGGAATATGCACCGACGCAAAATATTGTATCGAATTCAACGACAGCAGAACAGCAAACTTCTACGCCTCATTGATACAGTCGGGCGAGTTTTTAGGAGGTTTTGATGATGAAGAAGATGACAAAGACGGCTACTACGACGACGAGGACGATGACTATGGTTATGACGATGAGTACGACTATGGGTATGACTATTCCTTGAAAGCTTTGAAAAAGATAAAAGAGGTTGCAACTGCAGCAAAAACAAGAGCAGGATATAGCGATTTCGCAATGACAGTTTTTGTAACCAACAACTTTGTTTATATACCTCTTGACAACTATAAAGGGAAAAAAGCAATGATTATCAAAAACGGCATAGGCACTACAATAGATGTTCCCGAGGATTTCGTATATGGTGAGTACAACGCTGCAAAAGGTGAATACACTTGCGACAGCGTTCTTGGCGTTGTCAGCAACGGAAAAACCATTCAATACAAAGTAAAAATGACATTCACTCCCGAGCGTTATGTAGAAACATACGTTACCACCGTCACTATGCCAAACCAGTCATGGGCAACGATGCAATACGAGGCTCTATTAGATCAAGTAGAAAGCATCGGACGGATTTTCGGTGTTTCACCGGAGCTGGAGATGAATGACAATGTGATAACCCTTAAAGCAATCACTCGTTACGACATAACAAACCCCGAACTTGCACAATATGCACAAGATGTAACAGAGGAGCAGATGCTGCAAGTATTAAAATATATCGATATATCTAATAGCCAACCGATGTTGAGATTCTTCGCCGCAGAATAAACACTGAGAGCAATATATAAAATAAATCCGATTGCAATTGCAATCGGATTTATTTTATATGTACCTTTGCGTTACAAAGACAATATATTATATAGCAGAATATGAAAAAATAATTTATTTATTATCACTTATTATGCTTACAAACAATTCTTATAATCCAGATAACAAAACCAATGCCTTGCTACGCAACAGCCAAGCCCCCTTCGGTGCGCCCGAGTTTCATCTATACTCTGTGGAGCAATACAAGGAAGCCTTTGAAAAAGGCATTGCCGAAAAGAAAGGCGATATAAACAATATTATAGAAAACAGCGAAGCTCCCACATACGCCAACACCATCGACGCATTAGAGTTGAGCGGGAGATTATTGGAAAAAGTATCGCAAATATTTTTCACACTCAGCGAGAGTGATGGCAGCGATGCAATGACCGAGGTGGAGAATCATGTGGTACCATTGCTCACCGAGCTGAACGCATATATCTACATGAACGCCACTCTCTTTAACCGCATACGCGCAATATACAACGCCAAAGAGAGCCTCTCGCTCACCGAAGAACAAACAATAGTACTCACCAACTACTACCAAGCCTTTGTGCGTGGAGGCGCACTGCTTGGCACAGACGAGAAGGCACGCCTTGTACAGATTGATACCGAGCTGGGGCTTGCGGGTATAGAATTCAGCAAGAACCTGTTGAACGACAACAAAGGTTATAAACTTATAATAACTGACGAAAAGGAGCTCGCCGGCCTGCCGCAAAGCAGCATAGACGCAGCTGCCGAGGCTGCAAAAGAGGAGAATATCGATGGCTGGGTGATTACACTCGACAAACCCAGTTGCATACCCTTCTTGCAGTATGCCCACAACCGCGAACTGCGCAAACAGGTGTATAAAGCCTACTACGGCAGGGGCGACAATGAAAACAGCAATAACAACAAGGCTGTAATTGCAAAAATTCTGAAACTGCGCCAGGAAAAAGCCCGCCTGCTTGGCTACGAGAGCTATGCACACTTTGTGCTCGACGAGAAGATGGCAAAGATGCCCGAAGCTGCACTCAGCCTTCTTATGAGCATTTGGGAACCGGCAATGCAACGCGCCAAGGCCGAGGCGGCAGAGCTGCGCAAAATTGCAGGACACAACATTGAGGGCTGGGACTGGTTCTATTATACCGAAAAGCTGCGCAAGGAGAGATATGCACTCAACGAAGAGGATATAAAACCTTACTTCAAGCTCGAAAATGTGCTTGCAGGCGCATTTGACTGTGCGAAAAAGCTATACAACGTAACATTTGCAAAGCGCAACGACATTCCAGTGTATTATGAGGGTGTAGATACCTATCAGGTGCTCGATGGCAATGGCAACCATTTAGGAATCTTTTATACCGACTTTTTCCCGCGCAACAGCAAACGCCAAGGTGCGTGGATGACAAATTTTGTGAACCAGTATAATATTTGCGGAAAGAACCAACGTCCCTTCATTGTTAATGTATGCAATTTCACAGCACCGCAGGGCGATACTCCCGCACTGCTCAACATAGACGAGGTGCGCACGCTGTTCCATGAGTTCGGGCACGCGCTCCACGGGTTGCTCACACAAGCACATTACCCTGCCGTGAGCGGCACGAATGTAAAACACGACTTTGTAGAACTCTTTTCACAAGTAAACGAGAAGTGGGCCATTCACCCCGATGTGTTGCGCACATACGCAAAGCACTACAAGACAGGCGAGATTATCCCCGACAGCCTCATTGAGAAGATGCAGCGCAGCTCACACTTCAATTCGGGCTTTGAAACGACAGAGATAGTTGCTGCGGCACTCTTAGATATGAAGATGCATCTTATTGATGATTACACCAACTTCGACTGCAACGTTTTTGAGAACGAGCTGCGTGCACAACTAAACTTTATACCCGAGATTGAGTATCGTTACCGCAGCACCAATTTTGCACATGTGTTCAGCTGGGAATATGCAGTGGGCTACTACTCTTATTTGTGGGCAGAGGTGCTCGACTGCGACGCTTTTGAGCTCTTTATGGAGCGTGGCATCTTCGACCCCGAAACTGCGGCAAGCTTCAAGCTGCTGATTGAGATGGGCGGCGGCAAAGACCCCATGCGCGAGTATCGCCGTTTCCGTGGTGCCGCCCCCGACCCTGCAGCACTGCTTCGCACACGCGGGTTGCTTTAATAAAAAAGTATAACTATAGAAATTATTATGGAAAACAGAATTGAATTAGCAGTATCTCTTTTCAAAGAGGGGTATAACTGCAGCCAGGCGGTAGTTGCAGCATACGCCGATTTATACGGATTTACACGCGAACAGGCTCTTAAAATGGCTGCATCGTTCGGTGGCGGTATAGGACGCATGCGCAAAACCTGCGGAGCAGCTTGCGGGCTTTTCATGCTTGCAGGTCTGGAGACCGGCTGCACCGACGGGAAAGACAAAGATGGCAAAGAAGCCAACTACAAACTTGTGCAGGAACTTGCCGAAGAGTTCAAGAGACGCAACGGCTCAATAACCTGTGCCGAACTTTTGGGGCTCGAAAAGTGCGCTCCCACTCCCACCACCCCCGAGGCACGCACAAACGAATATTACAAGAAACGCCCTTGTGTGAAGATGGTAGAAGAAGCTGCACGCATTTGGGAAGAATATCTTGCGAAAAAGAATTAAAAAAGATAAAAACAGCACTATTTTTTACGAAATTTATTGAATATCACAACTTTTTATTTTGCAGTTCGGAATTTTATTGTACCTTTGCACCCGATTTTAGAAGCCCTTCACAAAAAGGCAAAGTTAAACTAAATTAAAATACTGATATTATGATGATTACAGAGCAGGCTGGCGAGTTCGCAGGCCGTATTTGGACAGCCCTTAACGAGACTGAGGGTTTGACCTTGAAAGAGATTAAAAAACAGACTAAGCTCAAAGACAAAGAGTTGTATCTTGGTCTTGGTTGGTTGCTCCGCGAGGACAAAGTTTTCTCTTGCGTAGCAGGTGAGGACGAGATTTTCGCATTGAAGTAATAAGAACTTTATTTCTCATACAACAAAGGGTGTCTTTCACAGACACCCTTTGTTGTATTTATATGCTATCCCGTTCTGTTACAAAAGACTGAACGCCAATGTGAGACCACTCATAACAATAGCCACCATGCTCATAAGTTTTATAAGAATATTAAGACTGGGACCCGATGTATCCTTGCAAGGGTCGCCCACGGTATCACCAACAACGGTAGCCTTGTGAGTCTCGCTACCCTTTCCGCCAAAGTTCCCCTCCTCTACATATTTTTTGGCATTATCCCATGCTCCACCTGCATTTGCAAGGAAAATAGCAAGCAAGAAACCGGCAGAGAGCGAGCCTATGAGCAAGCCTATAACACCCGCAACACCAAGGATCACACCCGTGATAATGGGAGCCGCTATTGCAAGTAACGATGGCAACACCATCTCCTGCTGCGCGCCCAATGTAGAAATCTCCACGCAACGTGAATAGTCGGGCTCGGTTTCACCGGTGAGAATACCTTTTATCTCATTGAATTGACGACGAACCTCGGTTACCATCTTTTGCGCAGCACGCCCCACGGCATTCATTGTGAGCCCACAGAAGAGGAACGCCATCATTGCACCCACAAATATACCGCACAACACGGTGGGGTTCATAAGCGTCACATTAAAATAATACATAAAATCAACGATATTCGCCTCCATCAACCCTTTTCCATTAATTAAAATGTCGGGTGAAGTGCGCTCAAGCGCAATACGAATTTCCTCGATATACGATGCGAGAAGAGCAAGCGCAGTGAGCGCTGCAGAACCAATGGCAAAACCTTTACCTGTGGCAGCTGTTGTGTTGCCAAGCGAGTCGAGAGCATCTGTGCGACGGCGCACCTCGGGTTCCAACCCGCTCATTTCGGCATTGCCACCCGCATTGTCGGCAATAGGACCATAAGCATCGGTTGCAAGTGTTATACCTAATGTAGAGAGCATGCCCACCGATGCAATGGCAATACCATAAAGACCTATGGTAACCTGCGAAGCGTCGAGCACAAAACCGGTAGCACAGAGATAGGATAGAATAATTCCCACCACCACTGCTATCACAGGCACTGCTGTGGAAAGCATGCCTAATCCCATTCCCGAGATTATCACAGTTGCAGGACCGGTCAATCCCGCTTCAGACACCTTGCGTGTAGGCGCATAAGACTGTGAGGTATAATACTCGGTTGAACGACCTATTATAATACCCACAAGAAGCCCCACAACAACAGAGAGCGAAAGACCTACCCAGTTCTCAATACCTAATATATACAAAATACCGAATGTTGCCGCCACAATGAGCAGAGACGAGAGGTTGGTACCGCGCGACAAAGCACCAATAAGGCTCTTCATGTTGGCATTCTCTTTTGTGCGAACCGCAAAAATACCTATGATAGACAGCACAATACCCACCGCAGCAATAAGCATTGGAGCAAAAACCGCCTTTGTCTGCATATCACCACCCTGTGCCGCAAACGCAGCAGCACCGAGAGCAGCCGTGGAGAGAATAGAGCCGCAATAGCTCTCATACAGATCGGCACCCATGCCTGCAACATCACCCACATTATCACCCACATTATCGGCTATGGTCGCGGGATTACGCGGGTCATCTTCGGGGATATTATACTCGGTTTTTCCCACAAGGTCGGCACCCACATCGGCAGCCTTGGTATATATTCCACCACCCACACGCGCAAAAAGAGCCTGAGTGGAAGCACCCATGCCAAATGTAAGCATCGTGGTGGTTATAAAGCAAAGTTTCATGCCGGTGTTGTTAATATCGGCAGGAACAAACGCATCGAGGATAAGATACCACACCGAAATATCGAGCAAGCCAAGCCCCACGACAACAAGCCCCATCACCGCACCGCTGCGGAAAGCCATACGCAAGCCCTCGTTCAAGCTGCAGCGTGCAGCATTGGCAGTGCGTGCCGATGCGTAAGTGGCGGTTTTCATGCCAAAATAACCCGATATTCCGCTAAACAAGCCACCTGTGAGAAAAGCAAACGGAACCCACTCATTCTGAATGTGAAACACATATGCCATAACAGCAAAGATTGATGCAAGCACAAGAAAGACTATTGCAACAATCTTGTACTGTTGTTTCAAATAAGCCATCGCGCCTTTACGCACCGCTGCGGCGATATGCGCCATGCGCTCGGTACCCTCACTTGCACGTTTCATCTGCCTGTAAAAATAACAGGCAAAGAAAAGAGCCAACAGCGATGCCGCCGGCACAAACCAAAATAAAGAATTGTAGTCCATAAATAATTATAGTTAGTAGAAAGTTGTTTACCGCAAATATAGAAATATTCAATTATAAAAAACAAAAAATATATTAAAAAGCGGTTATTGAACATTAAAACAGCGAAAAGAGATATTATTTATAATCAGATTAAATTATATTTGCAAGTTACATTTATTATGCAACGCATACAAACCCATAAACCATTGCATAGAAAATATTCATGTGCAAGAAACATTTTCAGCAAGAATAAACATTGAAATGAAAAAAATATACACCATACTCGCCCTGCTGCTTATGCTGCCCTCGCTACTCTGCGCCCAAAAAGTGGGGCTTGTGATGAGCGGAGGAGGTGCACGCGGTCTTGCCCACATTGGCGTGATAAAAGCATTGGAGGAGAATGAAATTCCAATAGACTATGTTGCCGGCACATCGATGGGAGCCATCGTAGCTGCCCTCTATGCCATGGGTTATACCCCCGACGAGATGGTTGCCACAATGATAAGTGACGATTTTCAGCGATGGTACACTGGCACGATGGACAAGAACTATATGTTCTATTTCAAGCGCAACGCCGAGGTGCCCGAGCTTGTGAGCCTGCACATTGATATAAAAGATTCAATACGCTTGGTGCGCCCGCCCATGCAGCTGATAAACCCCAGCCCCATGAGCATGGGATTTGTAGAAATCTTTGCCACTTCAACTGCTGCGGCAAATGAAAATTTCGACAGTCTGATGGTTCCCTTCCGCTGTGTTGCATCAGATGTATATAACAAGAAGCAGGTAATCTTCTCCGATGGAGACCTGGGCGATGCCGTGCGTGCTTCCATGAGTTTCCCATTTGTATTCAAGCCTATAAAAAAAGACAGCGTGCTACTGTACGACGGCGGTATATACAACAATTTCCCGCGCGATGTAATGCAGAACGACTTTGCGCCCGATTTTATTTTCGGCAGCGTTGTGAGCGAGAATGCATCGTTACCCAACGAATATGACCTCATGGGACAGGTAAAAGCCCTTATGATGGAAAGGAGCGATTACAGTATCCCCGATTCGGTGGGTATTCTGCTCGACATGAATATTAAAGATGTAAAACTGCTCGACTTTCATAAGATAGACAAGGTTGTGCAGACTGGGTACGAAGAGACACTCTTCCTCATCGACTCTGTGCGCAAACGTGTTCACCGGCACCAAAACCGTGCCGACCTTGCAAAAAAGCGCATGGCTTTTAACGCAAAGAAGCCCGAGCTGCGATTCAGCAAAGTTCAAGTAAACGGAGTCAGCAAAAATCAGGCACAAGCCATCAAAAACGAGTTCCAGCAGGGGGGCGAAGAGTTTAGCTACGAAGATTGCAAAAAAGCATACTTCCGCCTGCTATCGGGTAATAGTGTTGCATCAATTCTCCCTCATGCCATATACAACAAGAAAGACAGCACATACACACTCGCCCTTGATGTAGAGCTAAACCCGGCAATCAACATCAAAATGGGCGGTAGCATGTCCACAAAAACCGCAAACCAGATATATCTGGGGTTGCACTATCGCAGCATCGACAAAATGTCCAAAGAGTATATGCTCGACACGCAGTTCGGTAAAGTGTATAACAACATTCAGTTCAGCAACCGTTTCGACTTCACCACACGCCACCCGGTGTCGCTGAAGTTCATCACCTCTTATGCCACCACCGATTATTACAACATGAAATATATCTTTTCGCAGGAGAATTCCATGTCAATCAATCAGGAACGTGAAGCATTTGCAAAACTCAAGATATCTCTCCCTTTCCTGTTGCGAAAAAAAGCAGAAATAGGGATAGGCATTGCCGAGATTACCGACAAATATATGCCTACCAGCATTATTGACCTCGACAATCCGCAATTCGACAAGAACAAGATTAAACTCGCAGGTGTCGGTGTAAAATTCCAAGGAAATACTCTCGACGACAACATTTTCCCCACAGAAGGTTCTTATGAAAAAATATCGGCACAATTTTATGTCGGCAAAGAAGAATTCAAAAGCGGCAATTACAGCGTTAAAGACAAGGAAAGCAAATCATGGTTGCAGGTAAATTACATTCGAAACGAGGTGTTCAAACTGTCGCGCCACTTTTCACTCGCGGCATACCTGCAAATATACTACTCCACAAGAGCCCTATCGCACACCTACCAGGCATCGCTCATGCAAGCAGGGGCATTCACCCCCACCATGAACAGCCTTTTCAACTACGACCCCAAATTCAGAGCAAACCAATTTACAGGAGCAGGTATCATACCCATTATAAAACTATCGAGTTTCATACAGCTGCGCCCCGGCTTCTATCTCTTTTCACCATACCGCATGATAAAAGAGAACCCCGACGGAACAGCCTATTACAGCAAAAAAAGATTCCAGGACTTTCAATACATTGCCGAGCTTAACGCTGTTGGCAAAATATCCACAATCACCATCAGCGGCTTCGTAAATTATTATAGCTCACACAAAAGCGGGTTCAACATAGGGCTCACTTTGGGCTGGTTCATGTTCAACGAGCGTTTCTTTGAATAAAAATTTTGCATTTTTCTCAAAAAAAGTGCTCAAATATTTTGCACATTAAAGAAAAAGCAGTACTTTTGCATCGTCAAACAAGAGACACGGTCTCGTAGCTCAACTGAATAGAGCATCTGACTACGGATCAGAAGGTTGCAGGTTTGAATCCTGCCGGGATCACGAAAGGAACTCAAATGAGTTCCTTTTTTGTTTTATATCCCCCTAAAAATAGGCACTTGCAGGTGAGCCAACAAATAATTAGCAAAAATATATGAAAGCTCTGGAAAGATTTAGACAAGGTGGCGGACTGCGACTGGCGATAACCCTTATCAAAATGGGATTATTGACCAATATACTAAAAGCAGGGTTCAATATTCTGATAAAAGGCGACAGTTACAAGAAACAATATGCCAAGTTGAGAAATAAGGTAGAACCAATACTGGTGAAAGAATTTAACGAGTTTCTCGCCAAGAACAAATCAATAAAAGAGCTTGAAGATAATAACTTGACGAATGAGAGTAACAAGTATGTTTGGTTTTGTTGGTTACAAGGAATGGACAAGGCACCCGGCATTGTGAAAGCGTGCCTTGAATCTCAAAAGATGTGGTTGAAAGAGAAGACCTTCGTAATAATCACTGCATATAACTACACGCAATATATTTCATTGCCCCAGCATATAGAAGAGAAATATGCCAAGCAAATAATCCCGAATGCACTCTTCTCTGATTTGATCAGAGTGGAGCTGCTAACCAAATATGGCGGAACCTGGATTGATTCAACAGTGATGATAACCGGCAATAATTACCCAAAGGAAATTTTCGACTGCCCCATCTTTTTGCCTCGTTACATTAGCAGGGAGGGAACCATGTGTGGTATCTCCAATTGGATGATAACAGCAAACAGAGGTAATCATTTGCTGCTTCTCCTCAAGGAGATGCTGTTCGAATATTGGAGAAGATACGATTGTGTAGTCGATTACTACATTTTCCATCTCTTTTTTTGGATGATTGCTCGTAAATACCCCGACGAGGTTGCAAAAATGCCGCTTCTCAACAGTTATCATTGCATAGAACTGTTGGCTCACTTGAATGAACGTGGTAAATCGGAGAAATTACACCTGTTTCTGTCAAAGGTATCTATTCACAAACTGAGCTATAGACTTGGGCAAGAGGTTCTGGAAGATGAGGAGAATGTATTGCACGAATTATTGGGATTGATAAACTAAAACTCACTTATTCGACGCTCCTGCAAAATTCAACAATAACCAATATTGCTTAATCCTGAAATATAACTATTTTTGCGGCGTAAAAAAACACTTGCAACAGATGAATACAATTTGGATTGTGATGCCCATACTCATTGTGCTTATGTTTCTATTGGGAACCGAGCTCAACAAGGAGGCATTTGTAAACGTAGTGCGCCACCCCAAAGCAGTTATTCTTGGAATGACAGGGCAGATAGTGTTGCTGCCTTTGATAGCCTTTTCACTTGCGTGGTTCTTCGATATGCCGACCGTCTATTTTATGGGTCTTGTTCTCATTGCCTGTTGCCCGGGCGGCAGTTCCTCAAATGTTTTCTCTATGCTTGCAAGGGGCGACGTAGCCCTCTCGGTTACACTCACCGCCTTGAGCAGCATCATCACACTCTTCACCCTCCCGTTCATTATGGCATTTACCTCGCAATTTGTTTCTCGCAATGCGTGGATAACAATAGAACTGCCCATAGGTCGCTTGCTGGTGCAGAACATAGTATTGCTGTTTGTTCCGTTGTTGGCTGGATGGCTTTTTCGTTGTAAATATCCCATACAGGCTGTAAAAACAGGGAAAGCACTCAACAAAGTAGCTTTCCCCGCACTAATGTTGCTGGCCTTTTTGTTTTTCCTGCAATACACACAGGAGATTATAGATAATTTTGCACTCACCGGCATTGCCTGCGGCGCGCTCATTTTGGCAAGTATGCTTTGCAGTTCGCTGTTGGCACGCATAGGCAAACTCACAAGTGCCGCGCGCCGCACAATTGTAATTGAGGTGGGAATGCAGAATGCTGCGCAAGCCATAGCCATAGCTACCTCTCCGTTTATCTTCAACAGTGGCGAAATGGCTATTCCGGCAATTATTTACGCACTACTTATGAACATAATTCTATTGCTTTATATTCTAAAATTCAAATACTCAAAATAACACAATATCATATGGCAAAAAAAGAGTATATTCAGAAACTTTTCGATAAGATAGCCCCCGACTACGACAAGCTGAACCACATACTTTCGCTTAACATAGACAAGGGCTGGCGCAAAAAAGCCGTGCGCGAACTTGTAGATACCACCACCCCTCTCACAGTGCTCGACGTGGCTTGCGGCACAGGCGATTTCACTATCGAAATTGCACGAAAGGCAGCCCCCGGGAGCCACATTGTGGGTATAGACCTCTCCGAGGGTATGATGAAGATTGGTCGCGAGAAGATAGAGGTTGCGGGGTTGTGTGCCACACTTGAACAGGGCGACTGCGAGGCGCTCTCATATAAAGACAACACTTTCGACCGCGTATCGGTAGGGTTCGGCGTGCGTAATTTCGAGCACCTCGATGTGGGGCTACGCGAAATGTGCCACGTGCTCAAGCCCGGTGGGAAGTTGGTTATTCTCGAACTTTCGGTGCCCACAAACCCCATTATACGTTGGTGCTACAAGCTCTATTTCCTTAACATATTGCCGGCTATCGGTGGTATGATATCGGGTAACCGTGGGGCATACGAATATCTGCCCGCCTCGGTTCTGCACTTCCCCACCCCCGAAAAGTTCATTCCAATGATGCACGAAGCCGGTTTCGCACAAGTTAATCACAAATCCTTCACACTTGGCATCTGCCGTATGTATGTGGGAATAAAATAATACCGAAGTATGTTAAGAAGGTGGATTGAGGCTATGCGTTTGCGTACACTCCCGGTGAGTGTTGCCGGCGTACTCATGGGCTGCGCTTGCGCTATGTGGCAAGATTCTTTCTCATGGGTGCCGGCATTGTTGTGTCTTCTGTTTGCCATTTCGGCACAAATTGCATCTAATTTCGGTAATGAATATTTCGATTACAAAAACGGTATCGACCGCAAAGGGCGCAATGGGTTCCGTCGCAGTGTCACCGAGGGTGACATCACTCCACAGAGCATGAGATACGCCACATATGCAACACTTGGCATTGCAGCCATCATAGGCTGTTCACTGCTGCAGTTTGGCGGTTTATGGCTCCTTCCCATTGGCTGTGCCATACTGCTCTTTGCCATAGCATACAGCGCAGGTCCCTACCCTCTTTCACATCACGGGCTTGGCGATGTGGCAGTGATAATATTTTTTGGTATAGTACCTGTAACGCTCACATGCCACCTGCAGACAGGAGGCTGGGAGCAGTTGCCCACACTCATCACAACAGCTACAGCAACCGGGCTCCTTGCCGCCAATGTTCTCATAGTAAACAATTATAGGGACATGGAGGACGACAAAGCTGTAGGCAAACGAACTACAGTTGTCATTTTCGGACGCAACGTTATGGGTTACTCCTATCTTCTTTTCGGTATCATATCAATGGTTATAATGGCACCATTGTGGTTGAAATTACCCGTGTGGGCGTTATCGGTGCCATTTATCTACCTGTTGGCACATATACCCACATGGCGTTCACTTGTGCGCAATAGCGGAGCGGCGCTCAATCCCCTGCTTGGTCGCACAGCCGCCAACCTATTGCTATTTGCACTGCTTGTGGTTGTGACCATTTGGATTTGTGCATAATTCCTTTAACTATTTTTCGGCATATTATTGTGGTAACATAAATAGTTTTAACTATCTTTACAACAAATAAAACATAAACAAATGAGAGCAGCAATATACGGCGCAGGTTCTTTGGGAACAATCTTAGGCGCATATATCAGTAAAAACGGAGGGAAAATAGAACTCATCAACCGCAACAAAGCACATGTAGAGGCACTGCAAAAACAGGGAGCAACAGTAACCGGCACGATAAACTTTTCGCAACCCGTTACAGCATATACCCCGGCAGGGATGTCCGGCACATACGACATTATTTTTCTCATGACCAAGCAACAACAAAACAGTGAAGTTGTGAGCTACATTAAGGAGTTTCTTGCCCCCGATGGTGTGATTGTAACACTGCAAAACGGAATACCCGAATTGCAGATAGGAGAGATTGTGGGCGAAGAGCGTGTGCTCGGCTGCACAGTTGCCTGGGGTGCCACAATGAAAGGACCCGGCGTGTGCGAGCTCACCAGTGCCCCCGACTCAATCACATTCTCGCTTGGCTCGCTGCAACCCACCCCACACAAGCACATGAACGCAGTGAAAGCCTTGCTCGAACTTATGGGACCAACTGAGATTGACAAGAACTTCATCGGCTCGCGATGGAGCAAGCTGCTCATAAATTCCGCATTCTCGGGTATGAGCGCAGTGCTTGGTTGCACATTCGGCGAGGCTGCGGATAACAAAGCGTCGCGCCGCATAGTGCAGGCACTCATAAAAGAGTGCATTGATGTGTGTGCTGCAGGTAACATCAAGATTGAACCCATACAAGGAAAGGATGTTGTAAAATTGCTCGACTATAAAAACCGCATTAAAAAGGCAATATCATTTTTCATCATCCCCATCGCAATACGCAAGCACGCCAAGCTGAAGGCAAGCATGCTACAAGACCTTGAGAAAGGCAAAAGAACCGAGGTCGATGCCATCAACGGCGTGGTGAGCACATACGGGCGCAAGGTTAATACCCCCACCCCAATGAACGACACCGTGGTGGATATTATACACCGCATAGAGAACGGCGAGTTGCAACCATCATTTGACAATTTGAAGTTCTTTAAGTAAAGAATAGAAGGATATTCGCACAATCCGAGTTTCACGCTATGATTCTATTAAAATAGCTGCTTGAAACTCGGATTTCTGCTAAATAATAATTACCTTCACACAATAGAGACTCACAACCATGAATATTACAAGAACCATATGTTGCACACTGCTCACCACTCTGTTGCTTGCCTGCACACGGCATATGACAGAAAACGGAACTGCAACAATCCCATACGACAGCCTGCGCAACGGCGATTTGGTGTTTCGCCGTGGTTGCAGCTACACAAGCTACATTGTGCTTGCCGGGCAGGAGAGATGTTTTTACAGCCACATAGGGCTGGTGCAACATACGGACAGCGGCTGGTGTGTTATTCATGCGGTGAATGACGAACCCGACCGGCCTACCGATTTTGACCGAGTGAAAATTGAGCGCATCGGGCGTTTCTTCTCCCCCACCCGCGCCACGCATGGTGAAATTATGCATAGCTGGGTGAGCGATAGTATTGCTGCAAAAATATCGGGACAGGCTCTGCAATGGATAAAGGACAGCGTGCGTTTCGATGCCTCCTTTAACACCGATGACCCAAATGAGTTATATTGCACGGAACTGATACACCTTTTGTATAAGAAGATAGGAGAGGATATCACCGAGGGACGTCGCACCCCTGTGGGGATTATGTGCTTCCCCGACGAAATTATTTTCCCCGGTGACATTTATGAAAATAAAAAGCTGAAAAGCTATTATAAATTCTAAAAATGTATTTTCTTTGCAATGAGCGTGCCGACAGATGACAACCGGCAAAGTTGCTCTAAATATTTTATACAGAAATAACAACATAAAAAACTGTAAACTATTATTAACCATTTAAACACAAAGACTATGAAAAGAATTGCATTTGTCATTACTGCCATTGTTCTAATGGGAATGTGCCTTGTTGGTTGCAGCAAGCCCACACCGGCAAGCATCACCGCCGATTGTATTGAAGCTATTCAAAAGGGCGATTATGCTGCCTACGCAAATACATTTGATGCTACAGATGCCGAAAAACAGGAATTGCAGGAGATGTTCGAGAAGAAGGGCAAAGCCATCATGGAGAAGCAACAAGGCATAGCTTCATACGAAATTATAGAGGAAAAAATTAGTGAAGATGGTCTTACCGCCGTTGTAAATGCAACCATAACCTATGGCAATGGCGAAGTTGACGAGAACAACAAATTTAATTTTGTTAAAGTAAACGACGAGTGGAAACAAGCTCCCATAAAGAAATAAAAACATCTTTCTATAAAACAGAGCAAGAAACCTGCATAGGTTTCTTGCTCTGTTTTATAGGGGGTCCCTCAAAAATTTCTCATACTCCTATTTCGTAATTTTGAATCCCAAACTCAGAATGAGCTTTATCGTGCCCACTGCTGTGTTGCGGTCATATTCACGTTCTTCCTCCGAGAGTTCCTCATAAGGAACAAGGCAAGGGTGTTGTTTTTGTTCATCGTTACGAGAAGGTCCAAGGGTCCAGCCCTCGTTTATTCGGCTTTGTGCCCACACTTCATGAACATTCTTTGCCAAATACTCCACTAGTTCATTTAACTCCTCGGGCAAATTCACATTAGCAATATCTGCCGGCTGTGGTACATAATCTTTTTCCATACTACCTTTTATTTATTGGTAAATATTTTCTTTATCATTCTCTTTCAGCGCATCTTTCTGCAACAGCTCTTCAATTTTTTTCTTGCCATCTTTCCACAATTTGCGGCAGAAGATAAAAAACAATATGAGCATGAGAAGGCATGCGACAGGTGAGATTCCTATTAAAAACAACATAGAATTATATATGCCATGAGCAAGAATAGGAGCAAGGATTGCCAAAAGCAGGTTGCGACCATTATTACCATCGCCGAAACGAGAGAGCGAGAAATAATAACCCACGATAATTCCAAAGCCATAATGACCGGGCACGGCAAAAAGCGCACGCACAATGCCCACATTCAACCAAGAGTCGTAATTGTTATAGAGATATAGCACATTTTCCAATGCAGCAAAGCCCATGGATACACAAACTGCATACACAACCCCATCTATCCATTCATCGTAATACTTATTATTGCGCAAGAAAAGATACAGCATAATAAATTTTGCAATCTCTTCGGGAATGGCGGCAGCAAAGAATGCTGTAGAGATTGAACCCGCGAATGTTGAAGGCTGCTCTGTGTATAGACCCATAATTCCAAACGGCACAGAGATGCATAGCGACAGGAACACTGAAAACACCCCCAGAAAAAAAGCTTTTGTCAGCTCTTTCTTGGGCTCGGGTGCTTTACAATCTTTTTTATATATATAATATAATAAGATTGCCACCGGTAATATTGCTGCAATAAAAACCAAATAATTCACAATAGTTCCTTTTATATTATCACTTATCATTAAATCTGTGCAACGCTGCAAAGCAGACGGTCATTGCAACCGCACTTGCAACTAAAGGTTCAAACGACGCAACATTGCATAAACCCTCTCTCTCTCGTTTTTAGTACAATAGAACTTTGTATATCCCACATAAATCAACTCCTCTTCGCCCGCAGGAACATCTATTACAACAAGCTCATAGTCCTTTTTTTCTTTGTTGAACCTAAGCACCTTAAACACATGAGAATCATCGGTTGATGGAACTTCGAGACCATCGATAAAAGCTGTTGGTTCAGCATCGTCTTCCATCTCCCGCATAACCCAGTTATCCTGCTGCACCAGAATATCGCCACTGCGGAATCCCAAAGCCGGGTTCTCATCTATCGTTATCATAAACAATGGTGAATAATCATAATCTATGGGATTTCCATATTCATCATAGTATTTGTCATTGAAATATATTGAACACAGGCGCCCGGCAAATAGTCCTATACAAGGTTCTCCAAACTCGTTTATGAAATAACAGCCATTATAGTTAAAGAAACGGGGAGATAATGGTTTCACATACTTCATCTCATAATAATTCTGCGCGTAAACAAAGTCCCTACACTCCACACCGTCGCTGTCGAGATTAACTTCACTCTCTCTCATAAAAGTAACAGGATTGCATTTATAAACGCAACCTTCCAATGGAATATCTTCAAAATCGGCGTCGGGTTCATATCCCTTCATCCTGACATTGTTTGTAGTATATTGTTTGCACGTTTTTGTGTGATTAACAGAATCTATCACATATACTTCTTTCCAAGACGATACACCATTTACATACCTGCAAGGTTCATTATTTTTATTATAATACTTATATGTTATGATTGTAGATTTATCACCATTATCAACATATTCCACAACCTCTTTATGCATCTGGTCGCGTTCACCTACCGGTGCATTATCGGCTATGTTATAAGTAGCCTCCAGTACCTTTCTATCCCGTTTGTCATACTCTCTATATATGTATGTCCCGTCGTTGTGATTATAAACAAAACTCTTTGTTACACCTTTCTCCTCATACAACAATTCATTTACAAGAGTATCATTGGGAGCATTTATAACATACTCCTTTTTATAAACCATTTTACCGTCTGTGTCATATTTATATTCCGCCAAAGAGCTGCAAAGACTATCCGTATTTATAAAATATATAACATTGCCCTCGTCGTCATACTTAATCTCGCTACTGAACCAATTAGGGTTAGTTGCCTCCACAATGTTGCCATCTTTGCCAATGGGATAATATTTGGTATATTTTCCGTGGTTATTATAGCCAATCATATAACCATGGAAGCCAAGGTCGTTGGTATCGGGCAGCAATGTCAAGGAATTCTTCTCCAACAATATTTTTATACTATCAACATCAATGCTAAGATATTTTTCATCAACGCACCAATAGCTTATTTTTACAGCTCTCCCATACTCGTCATAATCTTTTTTCTTGAACATCACATTGTCTTTCATGCGACAAGGTCTCTTGTCGGCATCGAAACAGACATACAAGGTACCCTGATAACCGTCATCACTTCTTTCAAGAGCCTTCCATCCGCAATTACCAAGCGAATCAATCATCATGGAGCCATTGAGAAACAAAGAAGCCTCGCTCTCCGCCACACCATTATCAAAGAACTCTCTCCTTGTTATAAAAGCACCATATTTATTAACGATAGAGCCTCTATTGTTATCATAATAAGATGTCTTTACATTATATCCTTCGTCATTCATCTCAGTGAGCATATACACATAAGAGGAGTCTCCAAACAAGATGGGAAAACCCAATTCATCGACATAGTTGCTGACGATATTTTTATTGGAAATTATTGAATGATTATACGAATAAACCAAACTGTTATGACGGGTGTATGCACGCTCTTGCAACAAAGCCTCGCCTGCATCGTCTTTGACAAGTTCCCACTGACACACGGCTTCCAGGCTATCCTTCAAACCATCATAAATACCCTTGGTGTCATTTATCTGCGACAAAATAAATTCATTTTGCATGTGAGAAGTGGTGAGTTTGTCATATCCGTCTCTCGCCTCCACTTTACACGGGTGCTTGCTCCAACGACCTTTGTGTATAATAACATAATGACAACTCCTGTGCAAAGCTTCATTCTTGGACAGTTTCTCCAAGCCCACTACCCAACCATAGCGGGTGGTTATATCGCCGTAGCGAGTGGGAATCTCGCGATACATTCCGTCCCAGAAGAATAGAGCGAAAAGAACCACCCCGATGAATGTAGCCAGCAGACCGCTCAACAGACGCTTGTTCTGCGATTTCAGGGCATTCTCTTTTGCCTGGCGCTCTTTCTCCTTGCGCTGGCGTTCCTCCTCTTGCAACAGCAATTCAGCCTCTTTCTTTAATTTCTTTTTCTCTATTCTTCCAACAATTATGGAACACAAAATATCGTGAATAAACTCCACGCGCATTCCATCATTCCACGGAAACTCTCTCAAAAGACGCTGTTCCACCAAATAGTTCAGTTCCTTCTTCTTCAACTTGGTGTTGGCTATCTTGGAGACAAAGACACTATCTCGGCGACCATCGGTAATGAGTTTCTCCTCGAGTAAATCAACAAAATCTTCCGACACATTGGAGATTGTTCGCTCATAAAAATCCTGTATTATATTTTTACCCGATTCAAGTACAAGTTCCTTTTTGATAACCCTTTCGTCATCGGCTTTCTTTTTATATATCTCGCTGAGAAAGAGTGAAAGGATAGCAGAATCAACTTCCAGTTCCGGTTCATCATCTAACTCAAATGCAGATATATCGACACCTGTAACCTTGCTGATAATCTCTTTTGCAACATCTTTTGACACCAATCCGGGAGAGGGTTCCATTATAACCGAGGCGGCTTGCTCCTCGTTCAACGGCAGCAGACAATAACGATTATGCTTGAGCGAGGGGATATTGGCAATATTGCGTTCAAGATAAAAGAGATAATCCTCTCGTATGGCAAGCACCACATGGAATTTGGATTCAATCAAATAATTGGAAGCTGTATTGTTGAAGATACCATCGAGTATCACATCGTCGTTTACAGCCTGCGGCTCGGTTGCAACATCTTTATCATTATTGTTGCAGAGCTCATCGGGCATCACATTATTTATCAAGTCGGCAAGCTCGTTAAAGAACTGCGCAACCTTCTTCGTATCCTTTTCTCTTGTAAATATCTCCTCAAATTGGTCAAAGACGAGAACAGGCAGAATGCATTCGCCGGCATCATCGTAGAACTTATGCCTATGAAACATCTCCCACAGGCTCTCGTGCCCGCTTGGCGGGACAAGCACTTCGTAACGTCCATTAACCCCTTTGATAATCTCTTTTGTTCCATCTGATGCAAGACGTTCCTTGCGCAACTCCAACAGGCTCTTTGTTACACACTCCCAGATTTGAGAATTATAGCTCTTATCGGGTTGATTATGTATAAGACGGATATTGACAGGAAAGAGGTGGGAACGACGCAGAATGGGAAAAACGCCGGCATTGAGTATTGAAGATTTTCCAATGCCCGATTTTCCATATATGACCGTTTGTACATTAAAGATAATATTTTGCGACAAGGCATTTATATCATCTGTTCTGCCATAAATAACCTGCCCCTCTTCATATGTTTTAAGCCCCAGCCAAGGGTTGTTGCTATTTTTGTTTTTCATAATAGTCTTCACTTAAATTCACTTAGCCAAGTCGTTCACGCGGTCGAGCACGCACTGCGCAATATCATTCATGGTAAAATCGGGGGTAAGAGATACTGCATTGTGTGTTTGCAGCTCTGCAGGAAGGTCCAGTGTCTCATCATACAAATCCACATCATCAATAAGCACCGGAATAATAAAACCTCGCTTGCCGCCCATTCCACGCGAATGTTCAATAGCCATATTCCACTCCTTGCGATACACATGGCTCTCGTTCACTTGTGAAAGCATAAGTTTAGAGATGAGTACCACACAGAATTTTGTGGTTTTTATAGCCTTATATATCTTTTCCAACCACTTGTCGCCGGCTGCAAGATTCTCTCTGTCATACCACACATTCAACCCTTTATATGTGAGAGCATCATATAACCGTTCAGCCTCGGCGCCGTTAATTCTGCAATATGAGATAAATACATCGGTGCGTTCTTTGGGAGCATTGAATTTATCATCGTTATACTCCTTCACCCTCTTCTCTATTCGTCGTTCAAGTTCTGTAATGACAATCTCGGGATTCTTTTGTGTGTTCACATGCATTCTGTTCAAGAATTCAATGAGTGAATCCTCGGCACCTTCACCAACCAGCATGCCCGATTTGTCCAAGTCTTGACGCATCGAATACCATATGAAACGCACCAGCCAATCGGGATAGTCGCAACCCAGGAAAAGCAGGAACTTATCGCCAAGCTCCCTTGAGAGTTTCTGAGGTCTTTTATCCTCCGTCAGCCACGACCTGCAAAAGGCGAGTATATCCTCGTCCGTTACAACAAAACTATGCAAACGAGAGTTGTTAGCCTTGCCAAACATATAATAGAGAGTAGGAATCTGCATATCGGAGTCCTTTGTTATATCACCAAAGGTCGATACATCTTTCGGGTTGTCGTTAAAGACAAGCACCTTCAAATCCCTCTCACGCTCTTCCCATATTTTGCGCATTGTATTTTCAACCGTATAATCAATGGTTGTGGTTATTACAAACGGGAACTGCTGTATGGAAAGAACCCTTTTGAGCAACTCGGAAGGAACGAACTTAGACTGGTTGTTGTTCATTATCATGCTCAACTTGCCATATATCAAATCCTTGTCGTACTTGTAGTTGTTATCATAAAAGAGCTGCGAGTAATTTTGCGGGTTACTATTAATACCAAATGTTCGAGAAATAGAATCTATAACCATCTGGTTCACTGTTCTTTTATTTTCAAGGACAATTTTCTCCCCAATAACAGGCACCACGGAACCGTCCATTATTTTATCGACGAGCAGTTCCCACATTGTCTCCTCCGAGTTATCAACATCGTTGAGTATCAAGGAGCAATCATCTAAAATTATATCGGAATCATTCATATGGCAAGCAGATTAATAGAGAAAAACAGCGGGGAAATTATCAGATATTTTCCCAATCTATTTTCTGTTCAAGACCACACTTGTCGCAGAATATCTGATGCTCGTATATGGGATTACCGCATCTTCGACACGCAAACTGCAGACCGGCACTCTTAATACGTTCTTTCAACATGCGATAAAGCTCAGTATCCTCACGTTTTATAATGTCATACCCCAGTTTCTTCATCAGTTTCAGGGTATTCATCGCCATATTGCGATCTATTAATTTTTCCTCATCGAGCAACTCGGAATATGGAACCATACAAGGAGTCTCCTTCTCATCGTCATTGCGCTCGGGACCATAAGACCACCCTTGTGCCATTCTATCAACAGCCCACACATCATGCGCATTCTCGGCAATCGCTTCGCGCAACTCTGTCAAATCATCGGTGAGGGTTACATCGGACAAATCTATCGGTTTGGGATTATACTCTTTCATAATTGTATTTTTGATGTTAGTTATTATTTGTATTGTTATGAATTCAGTTTTGTGTGCATCTCAATGCGTTTGAGAATTGCAGGTATTGCAGAGTTGAAGTTCTCGTCATAGACCTGTGTCTTGGCATCAACACGCAAAAGCTGTTCAAAGGAACAGATATCGAGGTGCACTCTCTCCGAGGAGTTCTTTTTGGCATTCTTAATACTCTTCACCACCGCATCTTTGTTTGCAGGATTCCGCTCAACCTGTTTATAGAAATCCTCAAGCTCGCTGTTGTTGAAAGCTCTGAATCCCATCAACAGCTGCTGCATATTCCAGCGGTTGTGTTCGCATCTTGCCATATCATCTTTGTTCTCTTCGAATGCATTCAGCAAGGTTTCATAAGGCAAAGGAGTTCTATCCATATTACCACACACGCTCCTTATTTTGGTATCGAAGCTGTTGGAGAGATATTTATTGGACCACTTATGGAATATCGGTAATTTGTTCCATTCATCTATCACCTCGGTAAAGTCCTCTCCATAATCGGTCCTGCCAATATGCGCAATTCTCTCATGCAAAGCGGCATCGTTTATTATCGTATAGATATAATTGCAAAGCTGAGCACACAAATCGGCATCGCGCTCAAAAGCAAAATCGGCATATTGCATACCGAACGGGCGTAATTTAGCATACCTCTTATGTGCTCCTGTCTTATCCGATATGAGATTATATACAATATCCGATGCCTCACGCTGATATACAAGTATCTGTTGCGCGTGGTCATACACCTCGGCGGGCATATATATACCGGCAGCGATAGCCTTGTGGGCTTGCTGTTCACACACTGCCAATGTGAGCAAAGAGCTGGGCTTTTCGCTCGGCTTGGAATCAAAAGCAGCATTCTTCAAATATTTTGCCACCATAGGAAGTTCCACGCTGCCTTTGATAAATTCCCACTCAACATCAAGGAAGTTTGCGCCATGCATGCTGTATTCAGACCCCTCTGCCGTCAAAGCATCAACCCACTCTTCGTCAAGGTTGCAATCTTCTTTTGTTGCGTCAATGTATCGGCAGCGAGAAAGAGCAAACAGATTCTGGAAACGCCCTTTGAAGAAATGCATCTCCCTGTCGGCATTCTTATCGATAAAAGTTATTCGTGTTCTCAAAGGCTCCTTTACAATCTCACCCTTCTCATCAACAAGTTTGAAGTTGGGATAATGTGCCACCTGGGCAGCCTGTATAGCCATGGCAATACCCATCTTTGACATTCCTATGACAACAAAGTGAACATATTTATTAGATTGTGCCGAGATTCCTTCCTTGCCGTCCAATGGCAAATAATCAAACACTCTTATATCATCGTTGTTCTTGTCAAAAGAGCGTTGCAGCAAACGGTATAACGGATACACAATCTTGTTGTGTAAGGTATCTGCCAAATCTATTTTTGCGAGCTTGGGCAATATCTTTTTCACACTCTCTTCGTAGTGCCCGTAAACAAGCACCCGCTGTGCCCAATTCTCATAAGGATTAAACGGCATAAAGAGCAAATGATGTCTGATATTCTCATGTAAATCCGAGAACTGAAAAACAGAATATGTTGTTTGATACTCAAACATCACACGGCATGTGATAACCCTATCGACACACCTGTCCGTGAGATAGCTTGTTACATTATGTACAATGCGCATATTCTGAACATCGTGGTAGCTCTCTGATATATCTTCGCGTGAATCTTCGCCCAAGATACAAATCTCTGTTGCATTCTCCAGATGCAGGCAACTAATCTCTTCAATGGAATCGAGCTGCCCGTTGTATATTATCAAGCGTCTTTCCTCTTTTTTTGACAGATAAGACTCAAGCACGCTGCGCACCTTCTCAACATCATCGTTGGTCAGCAGCACAACATAATAATTATCCTCCCTGCCATTGCCACACAAAAGATTTCTAATTATCAAAGGTACCATCTCATTCGCACCAATCACAACTGCAAATTTCTTGAACAAGAACTGTTTTTTGGAATAACGTATCTTTCCGCTCAGCCAACGTTCCTTGCGACTTTCAAGATAACCAACCATGGTGGATATAAGCAATCCATTAAGCAGGAAGGCACCAATCATTGATATTATTACCGACCACACTCTGCCGCCCTTTGTGGTGGTCATATGCTGATTCCCCGGATCTACAAAATGATAATACACACTCCAAAAGAGGGTTGGAGGCTCCTGGCTATCAATTATATGCTGCGACAAATTATCTCCGTTATCTCCATAGAGATTAGGTGTGTAAACCAATTCCTTCGCCGAATAGACTTTATAATTGTCATGCACAAAAATATTATTGACCTGAATCAAGAATGTCAAAAGAAAAGGTGTCGATATTACCAAAAATGCAATTTTAAGCATAAAGCTACTGCCATGAATGAGCATGCGGTCAAACATTATGCGCTTAAAAAGCACAAGGTAAAGAACATACATAAACATTAGGCATGCCAAGCAGCCTAAAAAAATAATATAACAATCCATAGTAACCAATCTTATTGCTGCGCCCGTAAACACTTACCTCTGGCGCGGTTATATAATCTGCAAATATATAAAAATCGGTTACAAAAAGTGAATAAAATGCAAAATAAAATTACGATTATGGACAACTGGCGGAATATTATCAAAAAATTGGAATATTCTGAATGTCAAAGTTGTGAACTAAATTAGAAGTTCTTGAATTTATATCGCCAGATTCTTTAGAGATTCAAACGGTTTCTGAATATTTTAACCGGCTAAGCGAAGGATATTACAAAGCGAGTGAGCCCATCGTGCCCTGTTTTCAAAGAGAAAGAGCAGGAATGCCCCATGAGAATTTCCCGTATGAACATAAGCCCCAGCCCGCGACCATTTGCCTTTGTGGAGAAGAATGGAGTGAACAACTGCCCCTCATCGCTCTTTGCAATGCCGGCGCCATTGTCGGTAACGGTAATTTGTGCAGGTGAGCTACCGGTAGTAATTGTTATAACACCACCCCGCCCGATGCTCTCCACCGAGTTTTTCACAATATTCACCATCACCTGTTCAAACAGCAGTACGTCGGCAATCACCGGTACCTTTTCTGCGGTGAGTGTGGTGCGCAACTCTATATTATTCTCCTTGCAAATATGTTGCATGAATTTAATACAAGGAGTTACACAATCGTTGATATTCACACGGTGCAAAATGGGTACAGGAATTTTCACCACATTGGCAAAGTCTGTGATAAAACGGCTCATATTATAGCTGCGCTCCTCGCACACCTTAATCACCTGCAATATATCCTTTGCATCATCTTCTGCAGTCTCTTTGGTAACCGAGGAGAGAGCATCGCTCACGGCGTTCAATGTTGCCGTGATACCGCCCACAGAGTTGTTCACCTCATGGGCAATCATGCGTATAACCTTTTCATACGCGCTTTTTTCGGCTTTCTGTATCTCATCTGCAAGCGGCTCTATTATTATGAAAGGACGGGCAAAACCACGATCGAGGAACGAGAGACGTGAGCAGTGAAAAATATTGGCACCATTCAGCCTCACAACACTTTGCTGCCCTTGCTCTATTTTTGCAATTTCGGCAAGCAATTCACTCTCTATCTGCCACAGGACTTTTCCCTGTACCTCCTCGTCGATGGCTAAGAATTTGCGCGCGGCAGGGTTCATCAACGTAACGTGCTCGTTGAAGTCGAGTATAACAATACCCATCGGGGAGACCTTTACAAGGAGGTCGAGAAAATGATTCTGCTCGCGCAGGCGCAAACGTTCGTTCTTCACCTGCGCCATAAGACGATTAAAAAGTTCTACTATTCTGTCCGCCTCTGCCTGCCCCACCTTTGTGAGCGTGCTGCCAAAATCCTGTGCCGAGAGCAAATCTATTCCATCGGCAATTCTGTTCATGGGGTGAACCACACGCTTATAAAAGAAAATAAGGAAGAGGATTGCAACAACAGCCACAATCTCAAGTGCATATCGCACATTTATCCCTGTGTATGGGCTCAAAAGTACCACCGCAAAGGGAGCCAGCACAAGAAGAGCCAATATTATAAAAAGGTAGCGCAGTTTCATAGCGACGAAGAGAATCTATTTAAGCCCATACTTTTCCATTCTGCGATAAAGAGCCTGCCGGCTTATTCCAAGAGCCGTTGCCACCTGCGACAGGTTGCCGGCATATTGCTCAATGGCGCGTTTTATTGTCGCAAGCTCTACCTCATCGAGTGTGAGCCCGGCAATTCCCGTGTCGGTGGGCACGGATAATGGCGCGGCACTGCATTGCCCTTCGAAATCGGCAGCACTCAACAGCCCGTTGCCGTTTATGAGAATTGTACGTTCCACCACATTCTTCAATTCGCGTATGTTCCCCGAGAAAGGCTGTCGCGAGAGATAATCGAGCGCATCGGGCGCAAAGCGCACCGGTTGCAGGCTGTTCTGCGTTGTATATTGAGTGGCAAAATGGGTGGCAAGCGGGGCTATATCCTCGCGACGCTCCCTCAAAGGCGGCAGATGCAGCGGAATGAGATTTATACGATAGAAAAGGTCTTCGCGGAAGGTGCCCTCGCGCACCATTTGTGCAAGGTCGCGGTTTGTGGCACACACCACGCGCACATCAACCCTGCGTGGTTTGCTGTCGCCCAGAACTTCAAATGTCTGGTCCTGCAACACACGCAGCAACTTCACTTGGCAACTCATATCAAGCTCACCCACCTCATCAAGGAATATTGTGCCACCGTCGGCAAGCTCAAAACGACCCACCCTGTCGGCTGTGGCATCTGTGAACGCTCCACGCTTGTGACCAAACATCTCGCTCTCGAAAAGCGACTGCGACACACCGCCCAAATTCACCTTCACAAAAGGCTTGCCGTTGCGACGGCTGTTGCGGTGCAGAGCCTCGGCTATAAGTTCCTTGCCCGTGCCGCTCTCGCCAGTAATAAGCACCGAAGCGTTTGTCTTTGCCACACGCTCCACGGTGGCAAGCACGTCGGCAAGAGCCTTGCTACGCCCCACAATGCCGCAACGGTCGAAACCATCGGGCACTGCAGTTTGGGTACTCTCCTTTGTTGCAAGCTCCAAAGCCGTTTCAATGCGTTGCATTAACGCCGCGTTGTTCCACGGTTTTGTAATAAAATCAAAAGCACCCAGTCTCATTCCTTTCACTGCAAGTTCAATACTACCCCAAGCTGTCATAAGTATCACCGGTACTGCGGGGCGAAACACCTTCACCTGTTGCAGCAGCCACAGACCCTCATCGCCATCGGTGGAAAGGGAGTAGTTCATATCCATAAGAACAAGCTGCGGTTCGCGGGCACGCACCACCTTTATAGCCTCGGCAGGCATTGCCGCTGTCTCCACCTCATATTTTGCACGGCGCAACATAAAAGCAAGCGACGTTCTTATAGCTTCGTTATCATCTATCACAAGTATCATAGTGCTTTCTATTTTTCGCGAAGATAAGTTATAAACTTAAAATATTAAAAAAAACGGCAATCTTTTAAGAGTTATTATAAGTATCACAAAAACGGATTACACGAGCGGACACTGTGTCCGAAAACGGACACCACTCAAAAACCACAACACGCTTATTATGAACATATTAAAAGTTTGGCACGCTTTTTGATAGTAGTTTTGTAGATTGTGAAACATACAGCATACACACATATATGGACAAACAGATACCAAAAAAAGAACGCCGCTTACTGATGCTCAAACGCCTGGGCAAGGTGGCAGCCACCATTGCCGGCACCGCACTTGTAATCATTATTATAATACAGATATCGCAGGCGAGAATAAGTGAAGCATCGCTCTCCTTTGTCACCATCAACCGCGGCACAATAGAGACAAGCATAAGCGCAAGCGGCAATATCCTCTCATCGGCAGAGCTCATAATAAACAGCCCCATAAGCAGCCGCATTTTAGATGTCTGCTGCAAGAACGGCGATTCTATCGTTGCAGGTACAAAACTGTTGCGTCTCGACCTTAGCGATATTGAAGCAGACTACAAAAAGATGCTCGACGAAAAGGAGATAAAAGAACAGCAACTGCTGCAACAGAGGCTGAACGACGAAACACACCTTGCCAACATGCAGATGAATATTGAGATAAGCCAAATGGAGTTCAACCGCCTGCAATCGGAACTGCTCAACGAGCGACACCTCGACAGCATAGGCTCGGGCACAACCGAGAAGGTGCGCCAGTGCGAGATGGCAGTTACCACCGCCCGCCTGAAGCTGCAACAGAGCCGCGAGCAACTGCAACGCGAAAAGGAGGTGCGCCTATCCAACCGCCGCGTGAGCGAGCTGCAATATAACATATTCCTTGAACAATTAGAGACGACACGCCAAAAACTGAGCGACGCACAGATGCCTGCGCCACACAACGGCACTATTACCTTCATAAACAACTCTGTGGGGGCACAGGTGTCGGAAGGCAGCCACATCGCCACCCTGTCGGACCTCTCGTCGTTCAAGATAAAAGCACAGATAGGCGACAATATGGCAGAACACGTTGCAACAGGGAAAGAGACCATAGTGCGCATAGGCAAGGAGACGCTTAAAGGCAGAATAAGCAGTGTGGAGGCAAAAAGCGAGGGAGGCAACATCACCTTCGATGTTGCGCTCGAGGAGCCGTCGCACCCCAAGCTGCGCTACGGTCGCCGAGCCGACGTTTATATCCTGAGCAAGATACGCGAAGATGTGTTGCGCATAAAGAACGGCAACTACTACAAAGGCGCGGGCGAATATACCTTCTTTGTAAAAAGCGGCGACAAGATTGTGAAACGCAACAACATACAGCTCGGCAACAGCAACTACGAATTTGTGGAGGTTGTGAGCGGGCTCGAAAACGGCGAACAAGTAGTGCTCAACGACATGGAAAATTATAAATACCGCAAGGAGATAAAATTAAAATAGAACAATAGAGTTAAAATTATAAATATTTTTCACCAACAGAAAAAATGATTATAAATTTGAGTTAATAATAACCCCATAGCAACCCTTAATCACCAATGATACTCAACTACATTACACAAGCAATAACAATGATGCGGCAGCACAAACTGTTCACCGGCATCTACATCGCAGGCACTGCAATATCCCTTGCCCTTGCAATGACACTGTTTATGGTGTTTCACATTAAACTGGCACCTGCCTACCCCGAGTATAACCGCGACAGAACGCTTAAATTCGATGGAGTGAATTTTACGAATTATAATCCGAGAGACGTTAATAGCATCTCGAAATTTATGGGCACAAAATCGAGCGGCTATTTTGCGAGTGAAATAATCAGCAAGATAGATGGCGTAGAGAGAGTTGCACTTACCACATTGAGCGATGTAGGTATAATATCAACCGTGAAAGAAAAAGAGGAGGGAAAGCACGGGCACTTCAATACAGAACTTATATGTGTGGATGCAAGTTATTGGAAGACATTCGATTTCGAATTCATACACGGAGCACCATTCACAAGCGATGATATGTGTAATGCCAAAGCCGTGATAAGCGAGTCGTATGCAAAAACACTCTTCGCCCGCACCGATGTCGTGGGCGAAAAATTAATTCTCGACAACAGGCAGGAGTGCACGATTGTGGGAGTTGTAAAAGATGCTCTTCTATGTATGACAGATTCTAAATATGACATCTATTTCCCCCTTCATTATATGCCTTTAAACGAAGACAACCGCGATCGGTGGGACACCATTTATGGCTACTACTACGCTATCATAACGTATTCGCACGACGCCGATGTAAAAAAAATAAAAGAGGAGATCGAAAGCCGTTACAAGCAATATGTTCGAGAAAAGACCGAAGCAGAAGGTTTTACAGATGTGGAATTTAATCTCGTTATATGGGAGAACTGGGAATTGGCACTCAATTGCGAGAGCGGCTCCACCATTTGGGACGCGATAAAAAAATATTTCTACATAGTGCTTGCCTTTCTGTTTATACCCGCCCTTAACCTGAGCGGAATGATTGCGTCGCGCATGAACAACCGCCTTGCCGAGATTGGCGTGCGCAAGGCATACGGCGCCACCAATGCTCAAATCCTGTGGCAGGTGATGTGCGAGAACCTCTTTCTCACATTCATCGGCAGTATGTTGGGGTTGCTTCTATCGTACACATTGACAATAAACCTTTACAATTATATATACACAATAATTTCGGGATACCGCCCCGGGCACGAGATACCTGTGGAGATGCTGTTCTCGCCAAGAATATTCATTGCAACGCTGCTTGTGTGCGTGTTGCTCAACATTGCATCGGCATTGCTGCCTGCACTCTTTGCACTGAGGAAAAACATCGTTCAATCGCTATATAACAAACGCTAATTATGACAAAGAAGATACTGAAACAATTGTGGAACGAGAGACGCGGTAATGCTTGGCTCTTTGTGGAACTTGTTGTAATATCCATATTCCTGTGGCAAGCAATCGACCCGTTCTACACATATAATGCACTCCTTAATTTCCCGGATGGCTGCGATTACGACGAAGTCTATGAACTTCAAATAATACAAGACGAGAGGATGTACGAAGAGTATAATTGGAAGGAGGATATTAACGAATTTTACAGAATGCAAAGTGATGTTCACCAAGTATATAAAGGAATTACCGCATTCCCCGAAATTGATGTTGCCTGCATTAACCAATATTCTATTGCAAGCAATTATATGAGACAGGACTTCTTTATAGATAGCATCTACACCGCCGACGGTAAAGAGAAAAGGGTAAATATTACCGTTTATTCGGGAGATGGAGATTTTATAAAGGTTTTCCGCATAAAAGACTACTTTACCGGCGAAATTATGGAACCGCTAAACTATATGGAGGTATACATTTCGCACAAAACAGCGATTGAGGCCTTTGGCACCGCACACTGCATAGGAAAGAAGATTGGTTCAATTAATTTTATGGGTAATGTGGGAGGATTTCTTACAGTAAAGGGTGTGTATATGGACATAAAGGAGAATGCTTACGCCCTGCCCATTGCATCAATGATAACTGTTATCGAGGATAATACCATCTCCGGTAGAAGCGTTGCTCTAAGGCTGAAGAAAGGAGTAAACAAAGATGATTTTGTGGAAAAACTAAACAATAACAGTGCCTACAGAGTGAAGACCGGGGCATTTGAATGTGGGCGTGATTTAAGAAGCTACAACCAAGTTGTTGCCGACCATTCGATAGCCGTTGAGCAGAACAACCACTATTTTCAACTGTTTCTCACGTCCTTTGCACTCTTCTGCGCCTTCCTTGGCATTGTGAGCACATTCTGGATACGCAGTAGTGCCCGCCGCAGCGACATTGGCATTATGCGCAGTATGGGAGCGAGTCGCTTGCGCATTGTGTGGCAGTTCATAACCGAAGCATTGTTGCTTGTAACAATTGCATTTGCCGTTGCATTGCCGCTAATTATCCACATTGTAGCAACAAACGATTTTGCACAGCCGATAGATGGAGTAAGCAACGAACAATTGGCCGAACATATTAAATCATTTGCCCCCCTGCCCCGTTTTGCAGTGATAACCGTCGCCACATATCTTATAATTGCCATAACAGCAGTGATAGCAGCGGTAATCCCTGCGAGCAGAACCTGCAAAACCACCATTGCCAATACATTAAAGGAAAATTAATAACAAACAAGAATTAAAACGACCACCGTAGGGGCGAACCCACATGTTCGCCCAAAAACAAAGAAAAAATATGATAAAAAGCCACTTTACACAAGCAATAACAATGATGCGGCAACACAAGCTGTTCACCGCCATATACATTGCAGGAACAGCAATATCACTGGCTCTTGCAATGGCACTGTTCATTGCATTCAATGTACAACTCGCACCCGCCTATCCCGAATACTGCCGCGACAGGCTCATATATTTCCAAAGTATAATATGCCAAGAGCTTAATGACGGCATATACGATAAATACAGTGGCGCAGGCGAGGTACCCGATGATTTTATACCCC
>CAYRFX010000016.1:0-7004 GCA_964423665.1 uncultured Bacteroidaceae bacterium
ATCCCAGAAAATCTTAACCCGTTTAGTTTCATATATTACTTTTTTTAGTTTCAACCATTATATATTCGCGCATTAGCACAAATACCCAAATATTTTGCAAATATAATAAAATAAATGCAAGAAAGAATCTTTTCGCGCCAAAACTACCAGTTTCAACAAGAAAAAAGCAACAAATCACACAAAGCGACCATGCAAACAACGAAACACGAACGTCATATCAAATAAAAAACCACTACACATTTGCCAATTTACACATATTAAAGTATCTTCGCAGAGATACAAAACAAACAAGATATGAAAGTAAAAAACATTGCCATATTGGCACTAATCATCACCGCAGCAGCCGGCGCAGCAGCTTTCGGGCATTACATAATAAAAGGGGCGCAAATAGATTTAGAGGAGACTGCATATATATACATATACCCTTATGACACAGCAGAAACCATAATAGAAAAGATAGAAGAGGCTTCACACCCCCACACGATGATTGGATTCAAGATTCTCGCGAAGCACAACAACCTTGACAAGCAGAAAAGAACCGGACGCTATGCAATATACGACGGAGACGATATGCATAGTTTATACAGGCGCATAGTGAGCAACCAACAAACACCAATAATGGTTACAATCCCGGCAACACGCACTGTAGAACAATTGGTTGCAACGGCAAGCAAGCAACTGATGTTCGACTCTGCATCACTTGCACATTTCGCCACCAACCACCTGTATTACAAGCGCATAGGCTACACCACCGCCACCCTTCCCTGTTTATATATCCCCAACACATACGAGCTTTATTGGAACATCAGCCCCGAACGGTTTATGACACGCATGTTGCGCGAACACGACACATTCTGGAACGAGAGCCGCAGAGCAAAGGCAAAAGCCATTGGATTGAGCATCGAAGAGGTTGCGACCCTTGCATCGATAGTAGATGAGGAGACCAACAACAACGCCGAGAAACCCATTGTGGCAGGATTGTACATCAACCGCTTGAAACGTGGAATTCCGCTGCAGGCCGACCCCACCGTAAAATACGCATTGGGCGATTTCGCAAGGAAACGTATTCTTAAAAAAGACCTTGAAGTAGAATCGCCATACAACACATACAAGTACAAAGGATTGCCCCCCGGCCCCATACGAATACCCTCGATACAAGGCATCGAAAGCGTGCTCAACCACACAAAACACAACTATATTTACATGTGCGCAAAAGAAGATTTCTCGGGCACACACAATTTTGCTACCACCCTGTCGCAACACAACGCCAACGCACAGCGTTACCAACAGGCATTAAACAAACTAAAAATAAAGAAATGAAAAAGAAACTGCAAACCCTTATTGCCATATTCTTCTTTGCATACGCATCTATGGCACAAAGCCCCACGGAGGCGCTCATACCCATGCCCAACAGCATCGAAATTGATGCCAAAGGCAGGGTTTTCAAAATTGACAGAAAATGCGCCATACAAGCCAATTCGGACCACGGCTCCCATTGCATTAAAGTATTACAGGAAAGCTTTGGAAAACATTGTGGCACAATCGTCCCCGTTGCAGAAAAGGGCAATATAATAATATCTACAGACAGCAGCCTTACCGATAAAGAACACTACAGAATAGAAATAACGACAAAAAAAATTCAAATAACAGGAGCGACAGAAACCGCTTTGATGCGCGCCGCGCAGACAATGGAACAGATAATGCTCGGCGACTACACTAACAGTGCAAACAAAAAGATTGCCTGCCTCACCATAGACGACAAGCCACGCTACCCGCATAGAGCCATAATGCTCGACCCGGCGCGCCACTTTATCCCCGTGAAGGATGTAAAGTTCTTTATAGATCAGATTGCAAAATATAAATACAACATACTGCAACTGCATCTCACCGACGACCAGGGATGGCGAGTGGAGATAAAAAGCCACCCGCAACTAACAGGCAAAGGCGCATTCCGCAACAGCACAGGAGACGCACAAAGCCCCGACAATGGCTACTACACACAGGAAGAGATAAAAGAGATAATAGAATATGCCGCACTGTATGGCATTGAAGTCATACCCGAGCTTGACATCCCTGGACACTCGGCAGCATTTCTTGCCGTCTACCCCCACACCGGCTGCGCATTCCGCCACCACGAGGAGATTGAGATTGGCAAAACGACAAACAGAATGCTATGCGCTTGCAGCAACGAGGCATACACCATATATGCCGATATTATAAAAGAGGTAGCAAACCTATTCCCCTCCGAACAAATACATTTAGGAGGAGACGAAGCTGCCATAAAGGAAAATTGGGAAAAATGCAACGATTGCATTGCACTTATGAAAGAAAAGGGATACAGCACACCCGAACAGCTCATGAATATATTCTTTGAGAACATTCTCGCACTTGTTCGCGAAAACGGCAAGAAACCTATACTTTGGTGCGAGCTCGATAATATATATCCGCCCGCCAGCAACTACCTTTTCCCCTACCCTGCCGATGTAACACTCGTAACATGGCGCAACGCTCTCACCCCAAAATGCATAGAGCTTACACGCAAACATGGGCACAATCTGATAATGGCACCCGGCGAGCACGCATACCTCGACTATCCGCAATACAGTGGCGACCTTCCCGAATGGAACAACTGGGGCATGCCCATCACCACACTTGAAACAACTTATAAACTCGACCCCGGATACAATCTCCCCCGCAATGAACAAAGCCACATTATAGGAATAATGGGTACACTTTGGGGAGAAGCCATACGCGATATAAACCGAGTAACATACATGGCATTCCCACGCGCGCTCGCCCTTGCCGAAGCCGGCTGGACCGAGATGCCGCAACGAGAATGGGAAAGTTTCAAAGAGCGCATTATCCCCAACCTCACCGACCTCATGAGAAGTGGCGTTTCATTCCGCGTTCCGTTTGAAATAATCAATCGTAAATAACAAGTACGATATACCCTTTGAGAGATATTTATACAGTTCGGGGCATCTTTGTGAAGATGCCCCGAACTGTATAAATAAAAAGTTTTGCTGCACGACGAGAACGATGAAACTCCGAGAAAAAATGATTTGAGTGCCCTAATCCTTTGTAATCCACCGGCTCTCGAAAGCTACCCTAAGGTTGTGGCCCGCCATTGGATATCGAAGCTAATCTCGGTTTCTTTGTAAAATTGATGAGTTTCCCAGTCGTTCGTACAGCAAAACCTATCACAAACATAATTCATTTTTTATATATAAACAACCTTTGGCTCTATTTTTTTTTACAAATTAAAGCAATATCACATTTTTTATTACAGATAAACAAACATACTAACAAAAAAAAACGACCAAAGGAAAACCCTTGGCCGTTTTATCTTCTATGAAAGACTTATTATTTCTTCACCTTATCCACGATAGCCTTGAAAGCTGCGGGATTGTTCATAGCGAGGTCGGCGAGAACCTTACGGTTAATCTCAACACCTGCTTTGTGAAGAGCACCCATCAACTGTGAGTATGAAAGACCCTCCAAGCGAGCGGCAGCGTTGATACGCTGAATCCACAATGCACGGAACTCGCGTTTCTTGTTACGACGGTCGCGGAACGCATAAGTAAGACCTTTCTCCCAAGTATTCTTGGCAACTGTCCACACATTTTTTCTTGCACCAAAGTAACCTCTGGTCAAACCTAAAATTTTCTTTCTTCTTGCTCTTGAAGCAACGTGATTTACTGATCTTGGCATAGTTTTAATTCTTTTGAATGTTAGCGCCGTTCATTTTAACGAGCTTGTTTGCTAATACATTCGGTTAATAATACAATACTTAACGCAATGACAACAATTCCTTAACACTTTTAACGTTGGCAGAATCGAGAGTTGTGAAGTGTACAAGGTTTCTCTTCTGCTTCTTTGTCTTCTTAGTCAGGATGTGACTGTGATAAGCATGTTTTCTTTTAATTTTACCCGTTCCGGTAAGAGCGAATCTTTTTTTGGCACCGGAGTTAGTTTTAACTTTTGGCATTTTATAAAAAATTAATAGTTAATATTTATCGGTAGCGTACTATCCAACACTACTCGTTTTATTCTTCTTTCTTAGGAGCCTCGGCAGGCTTTGCCGGTTTCTCCTTCTTTGCAGGAGCAGCCTTCTTGGGCGACACCATAATTGTCATACGTTTACCCTCAAGCACAGGCATCATATCAAGCTTTCCATACTCTTCCAAATCTTTTGCAAAACGCAGCAACAAAATCTCGCCCTGCTCCTTGAAAAGAATTGAACGACCTTTGAAAAACACATAAGCCTTAACTTTGTCGCCATCTTGCAAGAAACTTATTGCGTGCTTCAGCTTGAAGTTGTAATCGTGGTCGTCGGTTTGCGGACCGAAACGAATCTCCTTAACATCAATCTTCACCTGTTTCGCCTTCTGCTCTTTCTGGCGTTTTTTCAACTGATAAAGGAATTTTGAGTACTCAATCAAACGGCACACAGGAGGATTTGCGGTGGGAGAAATCTCCACTAAATCCAAACCTTTTTCATCGGCAAGGTCAAGAGCCTTACTCAAAGGGAGCACCATAGATTCTACATCATCGCCCACGATGCGCACCTCGTTTGCACGAATCTGCTCGTTAATACGATATTGATTCTTAATGTTGTCGTTCTTCATTAATTATGTTTAGGTAAAGTACTTAATTTATTTTCTGTTTCTATATCCGCTGAAAAAACTTTGCAAAGTTACGACTTATTTGCCACATAACGAAGAGGTTTTGCTCTTTTTTTACAAAAAAATCGAAAATTCACGCACAAAGCAGGTAAAAAACAATGGAATTTCGGGGGAAACTCCCGAAATTCCATCTTATATCTATCAGTTGGCAGGTGCTGCCAACTCCTTGCGAATTGCCCGTGTACGGATTTCCTCGGTTATAGAGGCAATAAAATCGGCAACAGGTTTCACACCCTCATCGCCGGCAAAGCGGCTGCGCACAGCAACAGTGCCCATCTCCTCCTCTTGCTGACCAAGAACCAGCATATAAGGAATGCGACTGTTGCGTGCATCACGAATCTTGTAACCAATCTTCTCGGAGCGGTTATCAACCGAACATAATATACCGTTTTTCTTCAGCTCGGCAGCCACCTTGTGGGCATAATCGCCATACTTCTCAGAGATGGGGAGCACACGCACCTGCTCGGGGCACAACCATGTAGGGAATTTACCCTCATATTTCTCAATGAGCCAAGCGAGAGTACGCTCATAGCAGCCCATGCTGGTACGATGGATAATATAGGGGCGCACCTTCTCACCATTCTGGTCAATATAGAACATATCGAACTGCGCCGCGAGCAAAGCGTCCCACTGAACGGTAATCATGGTATCCTCTTTGCCATATACATTTTTTGCATTGATATCCACCTTGGGACCATAAAAAGCCGCCCCACCGGTCTCCTCTACGAAAGGAATATCGAGTTCCACAAGCATCTCGCGTATGTGTTGCTGTGTCTCTTCCCATACATCTGCCTCGCCTATGTACTTTGCACGATTCTCGGGATCCCATTTTGCAAGAACATAAGTAACATCGTCCTGCAAGCCAAGGGTCACCATCACATGCTTTGCAAGGGCAAGACACTTTTTGAACTCCTCTACCATCTGGTCGGGGCGCACAATGAGGTGCCCCTCGCTGATTGTAAACTGGCGCACGCGTGTGAGACCGTGCATCTCGCCCGAATCCTCGTTGCGGAACAGTGTAGATGTCTCACTGTAACGCAGAGGGAGATCGCGGTATGAATGCTGTGTAGCCTTATATACATAGTACTGGAAAGGACAAGTCATCGGGCGAAGAGCAAATACCTCTTTATCGGTCTCCTCGTCGCCAAGCACAAACATACCCTCTTTATAGTGGTCCCAGTGACCCGAGATTTTATAGAGGTCGCTTTTAGCCATAAGAGGAGTCTTGGTGCGGATATATCCCCACTCGTTATCCTCCAAATCCTCAATCCAGCGTTGCAAAGTCTGAACAATCTTTGCACCCTTGGGCATGAGCAATGGCAATCCCTGACCTATTACATCTACCGTGGTAAAGAGCTCCATCTCGCGACCAATCTTGTTGTGGTCGATATTCTTGATATGTTCAAGATGCGCCAAATGAGCCTCCAAGTCCTCTTTGGTAAAGAACGCGGTTCCGTAGATGCGGGCGAGCGAAGCATTGTTCTTATCGGCACGCCAATAGGCAGTAGATGTTGAGAGCAACTTAAATCCCTTTATAAGTTTTGTATTCAACAAATGGGGACCCATACACAAATCCACGAAATCATCTTGTGAGTATATTGTAATATCCTCGCCCTCGGGAATTGCATCAATGAGTTCCAATTTATAGGGCTCGTTTTTAGCCTTCATAATCTCAATAGCCTCGACACGAGAAACGGTTTTTCTCTCAATGCGGGGATTGGACTTTATGATTTTCTTCATCTCCTTCTCTATATCGGCAAGATTCTCCTTACTGAAGGGAGGGCAATCAAAATCATAGAAGAAGCCGTTCTCTGTTGCAGGACCAATGGTCAGTTTAGCCTCGGGGAAAAGATGCAATACAGCCTCCGCCATTATATGCGTGGCAGTGTGGCGCAAAACATGCAAAGCCTCCTTGCTTTCAACACCCACAAGCTCCACATCGCAACCATCGGTTACAACATCGCGTAAATCTATTATCTTATCATTTACTTTTGCTGCAACAACACTATTAAGCAGCTTAGGGTCTATCGAAGAGATAATCTCAATAAGAGACTTACCCTCGGCAACCTGCTCCATTACATCTCCGTTAGGAAAAGAAATTTTAATCATATCTATTTGAATTTTAATTATCAACACTTTGAGCGCACCACACAGCGAGTGCAGCTTATTTTCGCGCGTTAATGCAAAGATAACGCAAGCGAGCGAGATATATGAAACTCGTTTCAATATTTCACAGCGAGTGCAGCTTATTTTCGCGCGTTAGCGCAAAGATAACGCAAGCGAGCGAGATATATGAAACTCGTTTCAATATTTCACAGC
>CAYRFX010000016.1:7104-34585 GCA_964423665.1 uncultured Bacteroidaceae bacterium
GTTTCAATATTTCACAGCGAGTGCAGCTTATTTTCGCGCGTTAGCGCAAAGATAATAAAAATGGAGAAATTACACCCCATTTATCCATAAAAAATGTATTCTGAAAAATCTTCTGAAAAATCTTCGCAAGCAAAGAGTTATTCATCACTCTCTTTATAGCGTTTTATTGCATTGTATGCCGAATAAATTCCCAGCTCTCCCGCTTTGCTCAAATCGGCGACGCCGGCCTCTTTATTACCCATATAAAGATATGCAAGACCACGATTGAAATAAGCCTCGGCAAACTGAGGATTAATTTTAATCGCTTCGGAATAATCCACCACGGCACCTTTGAAATCACTCAACTCCAACAACAGATTGGCACGATTGAAAAAGCCGTATGCAAAATCGGGCATAAGCTCCACAACTTTGTCAAGATCCCCTTTTATGAGCATATAATTCATGTTCGGTACTGCGCTTTCTCGTTTAAGAGCTACCCCTGTATTCTTGCCATTCATGCGGTTAAGTTCTTCACTTTCAAGCAGCCTGTAACGCACAAAAGCACGGGTAAAATACACAATCCACAAATCCCCGTGCAACATGAATGCTGCATCAAGATCATCTATCGCAGATGAATGGTCCTGCACAAGATAATAATCTATTGCACGGGAGAGACGATAATACATATTATCGGGATTGTCGGAAATATTTTTCGACAAATCGTTTATGTTGGAAAAATGCCGTTCCACCTCGTGTGCTGCCAACGCGCGTTCATTGTTGGTGATTATAGCTTTGTACGAAAAGAGCCCTTGGCGGTTCATATCGTCCAACGGTTTATAATATGCAGTAGCGCGCAACTCCTTTTCATTCTTGTAATAAGTGAGCGCAAACATAGGCTCAGGCTCCACAGGTATATTCTTATTCTGCACCTTGCCACGATACTCGGTTGCATAGCTCTCGCTATACTTCTCGTCGGCAACCATCATCTTATTATAATTTCTCACATTGCGGTCGCTCCTCTTGCGTGTTTTATCCTCCTTGTCGGCAGCATTCTTTTTCACCTGCCCGGTTTGCACAGCAGACATACGCTCAAGCAACCAAGCCTCATCGGCAACAGCCCCTTTCACATCGCCCACCTTGCGACGGACGGCTGCACGACAATGATAGCCATACTCAAAATCGGGATAATCGGCAAGTACACGGCTGTAATCCTCTATCGCACCACGCAAATCGCCCGTTTGGTCGCGCAACAGAGCACGATTAAAGCGTGCCATGGTATTATCGGGGTCCACTCCCAACACAAAATCGAAATCCTCTATTGCACGGTTGTCGTCACCGAGCTGCATGCGCAACAGACCACGATTATAATGCGCTATAAAATCGGCAGGCTCAATGTACAACGCCATATCATAATCTTCCATTGCCCCACGCAGATTATTGCGATGATATCGCATGAGAGCACGGTTTATATAGCTGCTCGCACGCCCGGGCATAAGATTTATTGCGGCATCAAGATTCTCTTCGGCTACATCATAACGTTCATACTCGGCATTAACCATTGCTCTCACCTCATACACATCACATGAGTAGGCATCGGTTTTCACAGCCTCATCTGCCATGCGAAAAGCGGCAACACTATCACCAAGTTTCATGGATATTTGCGCCCTCATTAGGTACGCTGTGGTATATCGAGGTGCAAAAAGAAGAAGTGAATCAACGACCTCGGCAGCTCTGCCCCACTGCTCCCCCTGAACAGCCGTTGCCGCAAGATTCTGCCACAAGACAGGGTTCTGCGGGTCATATTTTATTGCCATGAGAAAATCAGAGGTGGCCGCCTCGATGCTGTCGTTCTTGGCACGGCACATACCGCGCAGCTGATAACTGCGCGATACATAAGGGTTCCTTTCTATCGCCTTGTCAAGATCTTGTTCGGCACCTTTATAATCTTCGAGATAGAATTTTGCCAACCCGCGAAAGAAATATGGTTCATGGAGAAAGGGTTTAGACTCCACCACCTTATTAAAGTACTGGATAGACAGGACATAATCCTCAAAATAGAGCGCATTGCGCCCTATTTCTTGAATGCGCTCCGTATTAAGCTGTGCCCGGACTGGCAACAGCATGACAAGCGACAGAAAGAGGATTATTGCCCCGTATCGCCTCATTTAAGTACTCTCTTTGTTTTATATGTGCATCGCGCATTGCCTTTGAGCAGATTCATAAGACCTTTCTTATTCATCTGGCGACGCAGAGGGGTGAGCCTGTCCACAAAGACCTTGCCCTCGAGGTGGTCAAACTCATGCTGCATAACACGCGCAAGATAACCTTCTACCCACTCATCGTGCTCCACAAAATTCTCGTCAAGGTATTTAACATGTACACGGGACGGGCGTGTAACTTTCTCGTGAATTCCCGGCACGCTCAAGCAACCCTCTTCCATAGAATCGGTCTCGGCAGAGCCTTCCAATATATGCGCATTAATGTAAACCCTGCGAAAATCTTTGAACTCGGGAAAATCCTCGGACAACACATCAAGATCGACCACAACCAAACGAATGGGCAGACCTATTTGCGGAGCCGCAAGACCAATGCCCTCGGCATTATGCATGGTTTCAAACATATTCTCAATGAGAGCTTTAAGCTCGGGATAGTCGGGAGTAATATCCTCGGTAACTTTTCTCAACACGGCTTGCCCGTAAAGGTAAATTGGTAGTATCATCTTTATTTATTCTGTATTTATTTTATTTACACATTCTGCGGCTCTCCATATAAGATTGCAAAATTATGGTAGCACTTATTTCATCTACAAGGGCTTTGTCGCGACGTGCCATCTTGCCTATACCCGATGCCAATATTGCCTGATGCGCAAGAACCGATGTAAATCTCTCGTCATAGTACTCCACGGGGATTGAAGGCAGCAATTTACGCAGGCGATTCACAAATGGCGTTATGCGCCCCATATTCTCCGATGGTTGGTTATTCATCTGCTTGGGCAGCCCCACTACAATTCTTTCCACCGGTTCCCGTTCCACATACGAAAGAACAAATTTTTCAAGCTCCACGGTGGCAACAGTTGTGAGCCCGTTGGCTATTAATTGTAACTCATCGGTAACAGCTATCCCCGTGCGTTTCTTGCCATAATCTATTGCTAATATTCGTGCCATGATGCAAAGGTAACCAAATTGCCCGAAAGCCACACCCCGGGAGAAAGAAAAAAAACAGATTATTAACAATATTTGCGACTTGTTACATGAACAAGCCGCAAATATCTGTAATTGCAACATTAATTAATATAAATGAAATATACGCTCCATCAACCGCCATTTTTCACTCGACGAACTGCCGGGAGCAGCCTGCTGAAAAGCCGACATATAATCTTCCCATTCCTGTTGGCGGGGAAGAGTTGCCAAACGTGCCATAGCAGTGTCCCAATCAAAATCCAACGGAGTTTCCACTATCATGAACAGACGGTTATCGAGCAGATAAATCTCCATTTCAAGGATACCTACCTCGCGTATGCCATCTATAATCTCCTGCCACGCCTCGCCCTCGCTGTGACGACGACGATATTCGGCAATAAGTTCTGCACTGTTCTTGAGGTCGAGCATTTGGCAGTAACGTTTTACTGCACCTGCATACTCCTTCACTTTGTAACCAAAAACAGGCTCCATACGTTATTACTTATTATAGAGCAACCACGCTTTCTGGAAATCGGCGTTATCGGGATTATTCGCCTTGAACTGCTCACGATACTCGGCAGCCTGCTGTTTGTTATCGAAAGAGCCGCAAACAACGCGATACATACCGGTAGCAGGATTCTGAACAATAATAGCGTTATAACCCTGAGCCACGAGACCTGCTTTCACAGACTCGGCACCCTCTTTACGACCATAGCTGCCACATACAACGCTGAAGTCCTTCAAAGAACCCTCGGCACCCGATGCAAGAACCACCTTCTCTGTGCGATAAGAGGTATCCAAAGATGTTGCCGAATTAGAGGTGGTTGTAGAAACCACAGGAGCTATCTCGATAGGCTCGCTTGCCTGTCCCTGCCCCTCGGCAAGTTCACGCTGCTGAGCTTGATCATAAGCTTTTTTATACTCCGACTTTGTTGTTTTACATGATGTAAATGCCAACACTGAACAAAAGGCTATGCCCAACAAAAACAATTTTTTCATTTTCTTATAATTAATTTGTTAATACTCACAATAACAAGTACGAAACGTGCCAACACGTTTCCGATTGCAAAAATAGCAATAAAGCCGCACAGAGGCAACTTAACGAGAGACTTTTCTTGCCGAAAGCATAAAAAAAGGTTATTCGGTATATGTAATCTCTGTAACACGCCCGCTCGGATCGGTATATTTCACAGGAAAGCCCTCGTTGTCAAAAACCCACAAATCCAATGTGGCAACATCTGCTGCCAATGAGGAGCTGCACAGAGGCAGGAATTCGCTGCCTGTACCAAAAAAGCCGAAAGCAGCAAGCTGATAAGAGGCATAAGGCCAATCGGACAATGCGTTTATATAACGTTCATGCTCCCAATAACCCAAATATGCCGAAAAGTCGAAATTGGTTTTATTTCTAACGCCTGTATATTTATATCTATCGGTACGGGTGCTGATTGAGTCATTGCCATTCTTATCGTAGCCTGTATATTTATGCCCGTTCACATTATTTTTTGCATCACGATATATATCAAACAGATAACCACCATCGAAAGCTACGCTGCGTAATTTGGCAAAATTATATTCGCACTCAAATCCCTCATAAGGCGGCTGGCTGTAATTCTTTATATAACCATCTTCATTGAGCATAGCCGCATCTGCATAGGAATAAGAATTATTATACTGAGAATAATTGGGATATACTCTATTAACGATATATGCAATTTGGAGATACTCGCCTTTATAATAATATTTGGCATTAGAAGTGATATTGCACAACTGATAATTAACCCCACCTAATACTTGCGGAAAAGCACGATGATGTTTTATTTCGGAATTTACCTCCTTTATTCTACCATGTTTGTCGTAAGTAAAATTATGTTTCCATGAATACTCTCTGCCATCAATTTCATTTGTAGTAAACAACGAAGCCACCTGACGGCTGCCAAGCAGTGGTACATAATTGGAAACTGCACTATCGGCATCATATGCCTCACTATCGTCACTGCAAGCGGCAAACACAATACCCGCCACAAGCATAAAAAACCATAAAAATTTCTTCATCATTCAAATAAGATTCTAAATATCCGAGCGCGAAGATAGTTTTTTTAATCCACACAATCTGCAAAAAAATATTTTTTATTAATAGTTAATGATAAAAAACACAAAAACAGCACCACCATCAACCCCCATTGCAGCAAAATTGTTATAGAAAAACAACAAAAGATTAATCTTATGGCATTTATAGACTATTATCAGGTATTGGGAGTAAAACCCGATGCAAGCGAGGCTGAGATAAGAAAAGCGTACAGGAAACTTGCAAAAAAGTATCACCCCGACATAAACAAGGAGGACCCAAAGGCGCAAGAACGTTTCCAAGCAATCAACGAGGCTAATGAGGTTCTCGGCAACCCCGAGAAGCGCAAAAAATATGATGAGTATGGCGAGCATTGGAAGCATGCCGATGAATACGAGGCACAACGTCGCGAATATGAGGCGCGTAACAAGAGCCACGGAGGGTTCAGCTTTGGCGACTATGGCAGTTGGGGAGATTTCAGTGGCAGCACAAGCAATGCAGGCGGATTCAGCGATTTCTTCGAGCAACTGTTTGGAAAGATGGGTGGCAGGCGCGCCACCGCACAAAAACCGCAAGACCAGCAAGCAACCCTCAACATTCCTTTGCGCGAGGCTGCTGTTACTCACAAACAGACATTCAGCATAAATGGTGAGAACATAAGAATAACCCTGCCGGCTGGCATAAGCGACGGGCAACAGATATGCCTGCGAGGGCGTGGAGCTAAAGATGCCGGCGGCAGACGCGGAGACCTATACATTACCCTGCACATTGAGCCCGACCCGCTTTTTGAACGCAAAGGCGACGACCTTTTCATCACCGCCACTGCCGACATATACACATTATTGCTTGGAGGGGAAGTGAAACTGCCCACTCTCGGCGGCGAAGTGCGCATGAACATTAAAGCAGGCACACCACCCGACAGCAAACTGCGGCTCAGAGGGAAAGGTTTCCCTAAATACAAGAAAGAGGGAGAGGCGGGCGACCTCATTGTAACGATTAAATTACTAATGCCTACACTAAACGAGCAACAAAGGGAGTTGCTGCAAAAAATGAGAAACCTCTCCAATTAAGAGGTTTCTCATCTTTATATAACAGGACTATACTTCTAATTATATACCGCAATAAAACCATTCAGATACGTCGCAAAGAGGAGCCACGCCACATAAGGGACAAGCAACCAACCACATAACCTGCGCACCACGAAGCTACCTGCCACATACATAATCACAATCATATCGAGAGCCAGTATAACAACCAACCCCATGAGCGGAGATTGCATATAGAAGAAACAGAAACTCCACAATATATTCAGCAACAGCTGCAACGTGAACAAGGTAACCAACAATCGCGAATAGATTGAACGAATACCCCACATAAGACCGGCAGAGATGCCCATGAGGATATAAAGCAGAGACCACACTATGGGAAACGCCGCATTTGGAGGAGAGAGCGGAGATTTAACCAGTGTGGGATACCAGAACTCCAAGGAGAAGGACTGCAACAGACGCGACATATAGCCCGCAAGCAAGCATATTGCCACAAACACAATAATGGGAACAACTCTTTTCATAACACAACTTTTTTACCTAAAGAACACATTTCGGGTAAAAAAGTTGTATAACACGAATTACTCGGCGTTCTTCTTCTCTTTCTTTGCCTTTATCACATCGTTTATCTGCGAGCTTGAATGATAGGGAACCTTGCCTGCCGGCACATATTTGCTCGACTCGCTCAGGTGCGTATCCTGGTCGTCAAAGAATATATGTGCGCCAAAAGCCTTCAACAGCTCATCTTTGCGCAAGCCACCAAGGAAATATGCTTCATCAACATAAACACCCCATTTGCGCAACGTTTTTATCACGCGAAAATGTGATGGAAGGCTGCGCGAGGTTACAATAGCAAGGCGCAAGGGAGAAAGTTCTATAGATGTGGGCAGACACTCCTGTATTGCCGAAAGTTTCTTCAACAGATTGGCAAAAGGACCCTCCTTAAGCGGAACATCGGCATGCTCTTTCTCATATTTATAGAAGGCATCGATTCCCTCCTCCTTGAAACGGCACTCCGACTCATCGGAGAAAATCACAGCATCGGCGTCAAACGCAATCTTCACACGGCTGTCCTCGGGATTAAAATCGGTGGGAGGCGCATAGATGAGCGCTGCTGCACAAATACCGGAGTCTATCACTCGTTGCACATCGCCCTCGTCCTTCGATAAGAAAAGGTCTATTGAAAAAGCCTTCAAATATTTGGAAAGAGACTCGCCACCCGACAATGCAACACGAGTGATATCAAGCCCATAGACATCGAGCGATTTTAACATGCGCATGCCGGTTTCGGGGCTGTTGCGCGACATCACCACAACCTCCACAATGGGACGGTTTGCCTGCTTGTTCAATTCGAGCAGGCTCTTTACCAAATAGAATGCAGTACCTTTTTCAAGCGGTTCATCTTCGTGCTCCTCCTGATACTTGCGGTACTTTGCAACACCATCACGTTCAAAAATCTCGTTCTCTTTTTCAAGGTCGAAGAGCGCACGCGACGACACACCAACAACCAAACGACCGTCCAAATTCTCCATTATTCAAGTGTAAAGAGTATTATCAATATTCATGCAGCCATTGCTGCCCGTTACAAGAGCGCAAAATGGGTTGCTGCTCTTCAGCCTGCGAAGATACTACTTTTACCCTCATCAGTCAATAAAAAAACTAAAATTATTGACACCACACAGCCAATTAGGGCACAAAATCGGATGAAATGCATTAACTTTGTCCGGCAAAAGAAATTCCACACTATGATAAAAGATATTGTATTTGATTTTGGAGGAGTACTCACCCTCATTGACACTGAAAAAGCCCTGCAACGCTTCAAGGAGATAGGAGTGCAGGAGCCCGAGAAATATATAAACCCCTACTTGCAGAACGGTCCTTTCTTTTCGCTTGAAAACGGCGACATTACCGGAGAGGAGTTCTGCGAAGAGCTCACAAAAATATGCAACCGCCCCATCAGCTACGATGATGCAAAATATGCATGGCTCGGCTTTATTGTGGAGGTGCAGACAGATTTCCTCAATTTCCTGCAACAGTTGCGCCCTCGCTACCGCCTATCGGTTCTCAGCAACACAAACCCTTTTATACAGAGCTGGGCACGCAGCCCGCAATTCACCCCCTGCGGAAAATCGCTCGACGACTATTTCGACAATCTTTTCCTCAGCTACAAGATGAACTGTTCAAAACCGGGCGAGGAGATTTATCGCAAAATGCTGCTCGAAGGCAATATGAGGGCAGAAGAGACACTCTTCATAGATGATGGAGAAAGGAACATCGACGCAGCTCGCAAAGCCGGAATAAACGTGCTGAAAGTGGGCAACGGCGAAGACTGGCGCGACACGCTTGCAAAGTTGCTTGCCTGCGACAGATGAAAAAACATACTACACAAAACAGGAGTTGCTTGTGCAACTCCTGTTTTGTGTAGTTATTTACTTAACCCCATCTCGGTTGAGAGTTTTTGAGCACGTTCAAGTGCTATATGAATATCTGCGCATATATTATCCTCCCCGACCATTGCTGCAATACCTGTTTTTTGCAGCTTCTCGGCAACATTATCGTGCACGCCCGAGAGAATAACCACACGTTTTTCCTTCAATGATGAATGTACAAATATCTCAAGATTGTGCAAACCGGTGGCGTCTATGAATGTAACCTTACGCATGCGTATGATGCGAATGGGAGAAGCATCGGTCTCGCGCGTGAGTTCATCGAATTTTGTTGCGATACCAAAGAAGAAGGGACCCTCAATCTCAAAAACATCTACACCCGCAGGTATCGAAAGGACCTCATCGTGCTCGCCATCGTGATGCACCTCCAACTCATTGGTAACAACTGAAATTGTAGTGCTGTCCATCACACGTTTCATAAATATTACAACAGCCATCACAAGACCTACCTCGATAGCGAATGTCAGGTCGAAGAAGACTGTGAGCAGGAGAGTAACGAAGAGCACGCTTGTACCGGACATTGAAGCCTTGCACATAGAAAGGATTGTGCGCCAGCCACTCATATTATAAGAGACCATAACCAATACTCCGGCAAGGCATGGCATGGGTATTTTACCCACAATACCACCCAAGAAGAGAAGCACAAGCAACAGAACAAAAGTGTGAACAACACCGGCAACAGGGGTTTTGCCACCATTGTTTATATTTGCCATAGTGCGGGCAATGGCACCGGTGGCAGGGATACCGCCAAAGAAAGGCACCACGATATTGGCTATACCCTGACCTATAAGCTCGGTATTGGAATTATGACGGTCGCCAATGACACCATCTGCCACCATTGCCGAGAGGAGCGACTCTATTGCACCAAGCATTGCTATGGTAAATGCAACAGGTGCCAATGCCTGGATGGTTGCAAAGAATGAACCATCTTCAAAATTCAATGCGGGGATTGTGAAAGCAGGCAGCCCCGAAGGTAATTCATAAAGGTCGCCAATAGTCTTGATAGATGTTACGCCTGCATACTCTCTAAGCAACCATGCAATCACAGTCATCACAATAATAGCAAGCAATGAGCCGGGTATCTTGCGCGAGAATTTAGGAGTAACGGCAATAAGAGCCACGCTCAAAATTCCCATAGCAGCACTCCACCAATCTATATTGCCGATATTTCTGAAATAACACACCCATTTATCTACAAAGTTGGCGGGCACATCGCTTATTCCCAAGCCCAGCAGGTCGTTTATCTGAGTGGAGAATATTGTAATTGCAATACCACCTGTAAAACCTATGATTATAGGATAGGGCATAAACTTTATTATACCACCCATGCGACACAATCCCATAATAACCAAGATAATACCTGCCATTATGGTGGCAATGGCAAGACCGCCAAGCCCGAACTGCTGCACTACCCCATACACAATGATAATGAATGCACCGGTGGGGCCACCAATCTGCACCTTGGAACCGCCGAATATAGAGATTAGAGCTCCGGCAATAATCGCCGTCACCAATCCCTCTGTGGGACCTACTCCACTTGCGATACCAAACGCAATAGCCAAAGGTATTGCCACCACACCCACAATAACGCCCGCCATCACATCGGCAGAAAATTTTTCGCGTGAATAGTTTTTCACTGTCTCAAAAAATTTTGGGCTGAAATCAATAAAATTCTTTGCTTTCATATTCTTAATCAATCATTTAATAGAACGCAACATGTAAAAGACTCCAAATTTGGAATATGTGTAGTTTGTGTTAGAATTCTGTCTTATGCAAAAATAATAGAGGCTGCAGCCTCTATTATTTATATGAATCAAGGAATCAATCCTTGTTTACATTTACGGTAAATGTCTGATACGGGAAATTCAATCCACGTTTGGGGAAAGTCTCGTAAACAGCCTTGTTCATATCGAAATATATACCCCAATAATCGGCTTGCAAAGCCCACACACGAACAACAATATCTATGGAACTTGCGCTCAGACTACTCATTGCAATAAAAGGGGCAGAAGGGGTGCTGAGTATGCGGCTATCGGCAGCAATAAGTTCCTCTATAACGGCTTTTGCCTTCTCATAATCATCGCCATAAGAGATTGAGAATTTCATATCCACACGGCGCATATTCTCTCTCGAATAGTTGTTTATGATTCCTGTTGACAAAGGACCATTGGGCACAAGAATAATTTTATTATCGCCGGTTTGAATAAGTGTATTGAATATCTGTATCTCACGCACCGTGCCTGCCTGCCCTTGTGCTTCAATATAATCGCCCACCTTGAAAGGACGGAACAGCAATATTATCACACCGCCTGCAAAGTTCTGCAAAGTGCCGCTCAATGCCATACCTATTGCAACACCTGCCGATGCAAAAAGAGCTATGAACGAAGATGTGTCAATACCAAGAATACTTATTATTATCACCAACAGAATAATCAATGCAACCACATCAATGAAACTGACAAGGAATGTGCGCACTGTGAGGTTGGTGTTTTTCTTCTCCATGAGCAATTTCACAATAGAAATAATTTTGCGGGTGAGCCAGCGACCAATGAGCCACACAACGGCAACCTTCAGAATCTTCCAACCAAGTGTGAGGGCAAAAGTTACAACTATGCTTGTAGCCTCGGCAATAGTGAGACCCGACACTGTGGCAATAACCTCATCTAATTTTGCAACCGTGTCTATAGAGTCGCTTGCGGCAACGGCTGTTGCCATAATAAAATCCAAAATCATAGTAATATCTGTATTAATCAATTATCAATTGTTCAATATCTGCCTTGCAGCGTTCTTTGTATCTACTTTTGTAATTACTCGTTCAATTTTTCCATTGCCGTCAATCACAAATGTTGTGCGCAGGATACCCCTATATTCACGCCCTGCCATTTTTTTTTGCCCCCATGCACCAAAGGCTTCAATGGTTTTGTGGGCCGTATCGGCAACAAGCGGGAAATTAAGTTGCTGTTTCTCCTTAAAGCGCGCATGCGATGCGGCACTATCGGCACTTATACCCACCACCGCATATCCGGCAGCAAGCAGGTCGCTCATTCCATCGCGCAGAGAGCAAGCCTCGGCTGTGCAACCCGGTGTACTGTCTTTGGGATAGAAATATACCACCAAACGACGCCCGCGATAATCACTCACACGCACCTCACCACCCTGCTCATCTACTCCCAGAAAATCGGGAGCCGAATCTCCAACCTGCAACATAACAAGATAAATTCTTTATTTATAAAAAAATCTTTGCACACACTGCAAAAGCGCGTGCAAAGATACAATAATTTTCGAAAAAAATAAAAAATCAAGCCTCTTCCATTGTTGTAATCTCTTCCATCGTGAGCGAATGAAACTCTTTGTGACGCTTATGATAGAGCATAAAACCATTGCCACGGGGTCTCATTGCCACCTCGCCCTGCACAACAAGTTCTTCGATAATATCGGGCAGCCCCACATAAGACTCAGCATTAAGAGCCGATTTTCCGCTCGCCCTCTGCATGCCGAATGCAGTAGCAACTTCAACGGGATAGACACTGCCATATCGTTCTATAAAACGTGCCACATTGTGCACTGTGGGAGAAAACTCACCACTACCGGACAGAGCAAGCTTGCCATAAGTCACATGAGAAATATTCTGCATAATGGTGTCGAAAGAGGTGAAACCACGCAACATAACCTCGGTCCCTTTATATTCTATCATATATGTGGGAAAGGTGTGCACCTCGTATCGCTTGCACATGGCTCTCTCCTCGTCAAATATGCGATGCACCTCGCGACTCTCCATCAGTTCCTTGAAACGTGCTGGTTCAAAGCCCTCCACTGCCGCAATATCGGCAAGCACATCAATATCACATGTTTGCGCTGCATCTACAGCCGTAGCCTCCTGCAAGCGGCGCAAGAATCTCTTTGGACAAACATTCTCGCCACCCGCCTTGTGTTTATACACGGTTGCTGCGATATACGCGATATTTTGTGGAGCTGTGGAACGATACTTATCGCTGAACAGATGAACACCCTTCTCGCTCACGGGCATACCATGCACGGCAGATGCCTCACTCCATGCCTTAAACATATTCCTGTTGGAGAGAGCAATATCCCCGCCTATGCCCAACCGGCGATTGCTGAATGTTGTAATATCGTCAATCATGCAGCCCATCACATAAGAGACCTCAACTTTATCTCCCAATAGAAACTCCAAAGCCCTTAACACGGGAACGCTGCCCCAGCACCAAGTGCAAACAGGGTCGGCAAAAACTGTAATTTTCAAATTCTTCATTGTTCTTTGTTTTTTATAAAGAACAACAGTGAGATACGTTTTGTTGAGGAGATGGAGTCAATATTCAACTTTATCTTCTTTCTCCCTCCACAGATTGAAAGGGGCAAGAGCCTCGCTGTGCAGAATATTCTCCATAGGCTTTTGCCTGTCGGCAGGTTTCAGTTCAAGCTCGCGGTAAATAAAAGAGTCATCAAAATTAATTGCCGCCGCATCGTGCTGGTTGGCACCATAATATATTTTATCTATATGTGCCCAATAGATGGCGCCCAAGCACATGGGACAAGGCTCGCAAGAAGAGTATATAACACACCCCGCAAGGTTAAACGTGCCCAGTTTGGTGCAGGCCGCTCTTATTGCATTAACCTCGGCATGAGCTGTGGGATCATTGGAATCGGTAACACGATTGACACCGGTGGATACAATCTCCCCGTTTCTCACAACCACAGCCCCAAAAGGCCCGCCGCCATTATTAACATTCTCCACTGCCAGTTCTATTGCCCGGCGCATAAAATCTTCATTCTTCATAACTCTGCAAATCAACCGCTTATTAAATGTATTAATTTTGAATCCTACAGGAATTGAACAGATAATAAACAGAGAGCCCTGCAATTCTGTTCACCGCGCAACACATTGTCAGCTGTTTTTACCAACAAAATGTTTATCTATATATTCAAAGAAACGCTCTTTGTACATATCGCCTATGGGCACATAAACATCGCCATCATACACTATGCGCATACGGGAAATCTCCACAATCTTATTCAGGTTCACAAGATATGAACGATGCACTCGCATGAACACCGATGAGGGGAGAAAATCCTCTATTTTCTTCATGCTCATAAGCGATATTATAGGTTTATTCTGCCCTTCCACAAAGATGCGCACATATTCGCTCATACTCTCTACATATCTTATCTGCGATACCGGAATACGCAACATTCGGTAGTCCGACTTTACATAGAGGCAATTATCGCACAATGTACCATCTTCGCTGTACCCCTGTGCGGCCTTGTGACGCAATGTAAAAATCTCATTCACCTTATTGGCTGCCTTCATGAACTGTTCAAAGGAGAACGGTTTCAGCAGATAATCTATCGCATCGAGTTTGAAACCGTCTATCGCATATTCGGAGTAGGCGGTGGTAAACACCACCATAGGCGACTTCACCAATGAACGCACAAGTTGCAGCCCGTTTATGTCGGGCATATTTATATCTACAAACATTACATCTGCCTCTTGGGCAGAAAGCACTTCCATTGCCTCTGTTGCACTGCTGCAAGCCTTCACACACTGCAAGAAAGGAACCCTGTCCACATACTTCTGCAACTGAAGAAGAGCGAGGGGCTCATCATCAACCAATATACACTTTATCATATTGCACCGGAATTTTTAATATTACACTGAATTTTGTCTTGTTTTTCTCTATCTCAATGGAATAATCCTCGCCATAAATAAGCGAAAGGCGCTTACGCACATTGTCAATTCCTATCCCCGCCTGCGAGCGAGCCTCTGTGTCAAGATTTTTCTTCTCGACAGAACTATTGAAGCAAGAGAAGCATATTCTTTCATCTTCAACAGAGACACCTACCGCAATTATCGACTTGTTATTATATGAGACACCATGCTTGAAGGCATTTTCCAAGAACGACACAAAAAGCAGCGAAGGGACATAATAGCCCTCCACATCGGGCGGAAAAGAGGTTTTAATCTTCAGTGCCGATGTGTAGCGCAAACGCATAAGTTCCACATAGCTGTTGAGAAACTCAATCTCCTTTTCAAGCGACACAAATGGCGAGTGCGCCTCGTACAACACATGGCGCATCATCTTCGACAGCCCTATTACAGCCTCCTGAGCCCTGCCGGGGTCAATATCAATGAGAGCATGTATATTATTGAGCGTGTTCATGAAGAAATGGGGATTTATCTGATATTTAAGATAATCGAGCTCTGTACGCAGTTTCTCCTTTTCCACCTCACGCAGTTGGTCATCGTTGCGCAGAGTGAGAAAGAAAAGACGCACGCAGATGTTAAAAGCAAGAACAAACACAATGAGCAGGATCTGCACACTGTCGGGGTGCGAGAATGCAAAAGGCAAGCCTTTTTCGAGCCCCGATGGTGGCGACATCTTCACATTGTGAACATTATTCTCATAAAAAAATGAATGTATAGAGGTTTGTGCCTGTGTATAATATGCATAAACCGGCATGCGGGGAGCCTTGCGATGAGGCATGGCACCGCCGAGGCGTGTCATCATCTGTGCACTGCGTTTATGGGGAGGAACATTCATTGCCTCGCGCGAAGAGGTAACAATGAGATTACCCAAATATGCCAATGCTATAATACAAATGAGATAGAGCAAATAATGCCTCTCCCTCTTTTTATTCAAGAGAAGGAAAGGCATTAACAGATTGTTATTCAAGAAAAAGAGAATGAGCGCAGGCAGAAGATATATCCAGAATTTGTAAACACTCCTCCAATCTACTGCCGATGCAGAACCACCAAGTATAAATCCCCAAAAGGGAGACAGAAAAAGAGCCCCCCAAAAGAGAAAATATATAATATATTCTATGGCTATTCTGCCTTTGTACATTCTCCTTATATAAAATATCCGTTCAACAGTAACTACTTTTGATAAAGTTACAAACTTTTATTCTAAAGAACGCCATAATGCCGTAAAAATCGGCAAACAGCCCAAAAGCACCTACAAACCGATACTATTTCACAGCCTTGAAGCTCATATCGAGCCCCTTGACAGAGTGTGTGAGAGCACCAACCGAAATATAATCGACACCACAAAGAGCATAATCGCGCAAGGTATCGAATGTGATGCCGCCCGACGATTCTGTTTCGTAGCGACCGGCAACCATCTCCACAGCCTTGCGGGTCTTTTCTGTATCAAAATTATCAAACATTATGCGTTGCACACCGCCCAAGTCAAGCACCTCCTGCAACTCGTCAAAGTTGCGCACCTCTATCTCTATCTTCAAATCCTTGTCATTAGCCTTGCAATATTCCTGTGCACGGGTAATAGCAGCTGTTATGCCGCCGGCAAAATCCACATGGTTATCCTTCAACAATATCATATCGAAGAGACCAATGCGGTGATTAACACCGCCACCAATGCGCACAGCCTCTTTCTCCATGATGCGCATTCCGGGAGTAGTCTTGCGGGTATCGAGCACGCGGGTATTGGTTCCCTCCAAACGATGCACATATTTGCGGGTCATGGTGGCAATTCCGCTCATGCGTTGCATTACATTAAGCATGAGACGCTCTGTCTGCAACAGCGAGCGCACGCTGCCGGTTACATACATTGCAATATCGCCTTTCTTCACCTCGGCACCATCTTCAATGAGCACCTCCACCTGCAATGTTTCGTCAAAACGGGCAAAGATGCGTTTTGCCATCTCTACACCGGCAAGAACACCGTCTTCCTTTATGAGCAACATGTTCTTTCCCATTGCATCGGCAGGGATTGATGAAAGGGTTGTGTGGTCGCCATCGCCGATATCCTCGGCAAAAGCAAGATCGATAAGTCTATCGATAAGTTCGTCTTTAATATTCATAATACACGATATTTTTTGCGAAGATATGAAATTCCCGCAATTAGTGCAAAAGCAACGGCTTTTTTGTTTGCCTGCACTCGACTTTTGCGACTTTTGCGCTTGTCGATGGGGAAGAGAGGTAAATTAATTTACCATGAAAGGCTACGCGAGTTTTGCAGGTGAGGCAAAATGATGTATCTTCGCACAAAAAGCCATAAAAGATGAAAATTACACTATTGGTGGTGGGACGCACCGTTGATACAAACATAATAGCCGGCATAAAAGACTACACACAAAGAGTGAGCCACTTTGCACAGTTCGATATGGAAATTATTCCCGAATTAAAAAACGCCCGCAAACTGAGCGAGGCGCAACAGAAGGAACAAGAGGGAGAACTCATTATAAAAGCGCTGCATAGCGGCGACCGCGTTGTCCTGCTCGACGAAGGAGGCAAAGAGTATCGCTCAACAGAATTTGCAGCATGGATAGAACACAAACAGAACATCTCCACCAAAAGATTGGTATTCATTGTGGGCGGTCCCTATGGATTCTCGCAAAAAGTCTATGATGCCGCGCACGAAAAGCTGTCGCTCTCAAAAATGACCTTTTCCCACCAGATGATACGCCTGTTGTTTATCGAACAACTCTATCGCGCATACACAATAATAAACCACCTGCCCTATCACCACGAATAGAGGCTGCTCGTTATTCGTGTTGCGTGCCATAATACTCGTTCCACTCTTTGAGAACAGCCTGCCAATCGACAACCTCTCCATTGGCAACAGCCTCGGCCTGGCGCAAAGCCTCGTCGCGCTGTTTCTTTTCGGCATAACGCGCCTTCATAGCCTCTATTGTAGCTTCGTCAAGCACCTGAATGCGCCCGCGGCGCACACACTCATCAAGGTCAGCGGGGCCGAAAGCCTTTCCTTGAATATTAAAATCGGATATATTAAACTCGAAGACGGTGCGCAGAGTGTGGCGCACCATCTTTTGCTGTCCTCGGCTGCCCGACAGCTTGCTGCCGAGCAATTTGCGTATGATTGTTATCTCGCGCTGCGAGAATTTCTTTCTTCCCATAATACTTTTTATTCCTCTGCACCGCTATCATCATCGGCGGCATCAACATACTGGTAACAACCGGCATCGACAAAGCCCGCCTCGCGCAACACGCCATCTTTGTCGTAACGCAGTTTTTCATCATTCAAGAAAGTTTCCACACCCATTGAACGTGCCGCAGAAACATCTGTGAGATGAAAATCGTACAAGAAAACATCGTGGTCTATCGATTGGAAATGCTCGGCAGCAAATGGCGATACATCTGTTTCGTCAATCGTTACGTTCACAAAATTTTCATCATCGCCAACAACGGTATTTATCAGCGAGTTTTCAAAATGATAGTTTATGCTATAAGGCACCTCTTCGCCCAAATCGGTGAGGTAACCCATCAACTCATCTTTCTTTGTACCGGTAATAACGCAATTAATAAAGTTTGCGCCATACAGAGGTGCAGGTGTGGTGCCATATGAGTTATGCAGCGTGAGTGCCACATCGCGCACCTTATATACAAAGAAATTGGCAATGGTGCAATGTATGAAATTCACTTTGCCGCCCACAATCTTCACGCAGTTGCCACCGGCATTTGCCAGCAAGGTATTTGTAACATCGGCGTGTGCTTGCACAAGTTCAAGCGCGTTACCATAGAAATTCTCCAAGCGAGAAGCGTTCATTGTGAGACGTTGCACGGTGCTGTCACCCGGTTCCATCTTTATACCATAATTGGCACTGTGAACATCGCAGTGCTCAAAAACATTCCCATTGCTGGTGGAGGCGAGCACAATACCATCCCACTGCCCCGGAATGCGGTCGTATGGCAGATAGCTGAACATGTTATCCGTGCGGTCGCCACGGAAGGTAACAGGCTTTGCCTTTGTTCCCTTTGCCTCCAATGTGCCCCTTACAACCATTGGCACCTTATCGTGGAAATAGAGTGTTGCCCCCTCCTCCACTGTGAGAGTAGCCCCCTCGGCAACCACCAGGCTGTCATAGACCACATAGTGCCCTGCCTTTACTATAGAATCTGTATTAACCTTCACTGCACGCATAAATGAGACATCGCGCCCGTAAGCCAAGAGCAACACCTCTTGTTGCACACCGCTTTCAAGGGTGAAGCGCAACTTATCCTCTACTTTAAGAGGCTTCTCGGCACCATTCTTGGGAGGGGTGAGCTCGGCAAAAATATACAAGCTGTCGTTGCTCCACACCTCGATATCCTGCATAAAAGTACCATACTGCCCATCAACAAGCACACGGAAACCGCTGTTGCCACCGCTAAGCAGTTCCACACTGCTTATTCTCAAAGCCTTGTCGTTATTATTATACACCATCATTCCGCCACGCGAGGAGGGAACTGAGGTAAATACCGTGTCAAAGGCTATGGTGTCGGCTGCAAAAGTGAGACGATGAGAAGGGTCGCATGAGAAATCGGTTTCATCGCTGCAAGCAGCGATGAAAACCGACAGCATTAGGAGAAAAGGTAATATATTTAATAATTTCATCTACAATATAATTTGAATACGTTCTAATTATAAACGATGAAATTCAAATATTATTGTTTCACGGGCGCATTTTCGAGAACCGCCACAAGATGACGCCACCAACGCTCGGTAGAGGGGATATTCAAACGCTCGTCGGGCGAGTGCACACCACGCATTGTGGGACCAAAAGATATCATATCCAAGCGAGGAGCCTTCTCCAGGAAGAGACCGCACTCCAAGCCTGCGTGAATAGCACGTATTTCTGCATCGCTGCCAAAGATATCTTTATAGGTATCGCATGCCACCTTCAAAATCTCCGATTTCACATTGGGTTTCCAGCCCGGATAGCCGCCGCTGGTCTCCACTGTGGCACCGCCAAGCTCAAATGCCGAGCGAACGGTTGCCGACACATTGTCGCGTGCCGACATAATGGAACTGCGCTGGCTTGCTGTTATCATCAGAGTATTATCGCCTGTGCGTTTGATTGATGCAAGGTTGCTCGAAGTCTCCACAAGCCCCGGCATATCCTGGCTCATTGCAAACACGCCGTTGAACACCGCATGAACCGACTTCAACAAACCGCGTGCCACCTCAGGGTCGATACAACGACCCACAGGGTCGGTACTTTGCAATGTAAAGCGTGTATTAGGCTCGGTGGCAGCATACTCGTCCTGCACCTCGGCTGCAAAGAGGTTGAAATCCACGCGCACCGACTCTTTATCGGCAGAAGGCACAGCTATCACAGCCGACGCATCGCGGGGAATTGCATTGTGCAGGCTGCCGCCCGATATTTCACAGAGGTAGAACTCATATTTATCGGCAACGCGGCATAGGAAACGGTTGAGCAGCTTATTTGCATTGGCACGCCCCTTGTCGATATCATCACCCGAATGACCACCTGTGAGCCCGGCAATATCCACCTTCATATAGAACATATCACCTGAAACGGGCACCCACATGTGCTTGAATGTAGCATAGTTGCACACACCGCCTGCACAACCGATGAAAATCTCACCCTCGTCTTCCGAGTCGAGGTTAATGAGAATATCGCCCTGCAAGAAATCGGGCGAGAGTTTTTCGGCTCCTGTGAGCCCTGTCTCCTCGTCAATGGTAAAAAGGCAGTTGATGGGGCCGTGTTTCATTGTATTGTCGGCAAGCACAGCCATGCCCGCTGCAACACCTATTCCGTTATCGGCACCAAGGGTTGTGCCCTTAGCTTTCAACCACTCGCCGTCGATATAAGTCTCAATGGGGTCCTTTGTAAAATCATGAGCCACATCGGGGCGTTTGTCGCACACCATATCCATGTGTCCCTGCAAAATTATTGTTTTGCGATTCTCATAACCGGGTGTTGCAGGCTTTTTTATGAGCACATTGCCCACCTCGTCGGCAAGCGTTTCGAACCCAAGACTCTTGCCGAAATCCTGCAAGAACTTTGAAATCTGCGCTTCATTCTTTGAGCCATGAGGTATTTTGCACAACTGCAAGAAGTAATCAAACACTTTTTGAGGTTCCAATTTTATATTTTCCATACTTTCAATTTGTTTAATTATGTTAAATTATTTTTTCACTTTCTAAAATATCTTTAATAAACGAATATTTTACCACTTTTTTGCAAGCAAAGGAAAGGAAAGACAGACAAAAAAGTTATATTCGCACCTGTTTTGCAACAACATGTTGCCAATGGCTTTGAGTAACTCTCAATATTCATTTGGTACAAATATATCAAAAATTGGCGAAACTCAATGCCTCTTTGATATAATATGCAAGCAAATTGTTTAATCAACCTTAGTCGCAGGTACAAATATAATCAAGAATGTGGCAGACACTACTATTGACATTGTTAATTATTGCAATCAGTTTTGCATTATTGGCAATAACAATAATAATAAAGAAAAACGGGCGGTTCCCCAACACACACGTTGGCGGTAACAAACACCTGCGCAAAAAAGGCGTCGGGTGTGCACAGTCGCAGGACAAAGCAGCCCGCCGCGATAACCCCATGGCAGTTGAAGAAATTAGAAAAAGAAAATAACATTAAAACTATGAAGAAAATTATTACATTAGGCTTTGCAGCCATCACAGCAATGCTCCTGTTTACACAGTGCAACAAAGAACAGCCACAGGCACAGCCTGCACAGGCTTGCAGCGAAGGGGTTAAGGGTATTAGAATTGCATTTGTCGATATAGACTCCCTGCTCACCAACTACGAGTTTTCAGTAACCATCAACAAAGAGATGTTGCGCAAAGAGGAGAACATGCGCCTCACACTCAGCGAAAAAGCACGAGACCTGCAACAAGACATTGACGAGTTCCAGCGCAAGCTAGAGAACAACGTGTTTGCCACACAAGCCCGTGCCGAGGAGGAGCAGAACCGCATTCTGAAGAAACGCGAATCGTACGAGAAACTTTCTGAACGCTTAGCAAGCGAGCTTGCAGCCGAGAGCCAGAAGAACAACATCATCTTGCGCGACTCCATCAACTCATACCTCAAGGAGTATAACACCACACAAGGATACGACCTCATAATCAGCCGTGTGGGCGACAACCTGCTCTATGCAAACGAAGCTCTTGATATTACAAACGATGTTATCAAGGGACTTAACGACCGATACAAAGAGAAGAAATAAAAACACACAATAGAGACAGATTCAAAAGTTTCTATCGTGGTAGGCGATTATTTCTATTTTCTTTCGTTCCCGATGTTGCAAACTTACATAAAAATATTGGTCTGCAACCGGACCCACAAGTTATTGACAAACCTTTCAAAGAACTGGTTTTATTTACTGCCAGGGCCGCCTAGGACCTGGAAAAATTAACGAACTATTGTTTTTCATATACATCAGCAATATTATTCCGTTGCTAAGATATAAAAAAGAATTGAAAACGTATAAGGGAAAGAATACGTGTATCCGCTATCACTGCATTTTCTGGATTTCGTGCAGGTCGAGCAGTCTGTTGACGATTGCATAGATTGTTATTCCAGCAGGAGAGTGTATCTGCAGTTTGTTGGAGATATTACGTCGATGGGTTGTAACAGTATGCACCGACAGATTAAGGGCATCGGCAACCTCCTTGTTACTCATTCCTTTGGCGATGCACACAACAATCTCCTTCTCGCGTTGGCTCAGAATATCGGCTTTTGACGTATCGGGATTATCAGCGGCTGTCACAGGCTCGCTACAACCCTGTTCACGCACGCGCCATTCAAGCTCCTCGACAGCAGGAACGAAAAGCATGTCCTCGACATTGCAGTGCGACGCAAGGTCCTGCTCGCAGTTGATAATGTCAAAGAGTACCGAATTGAGCATGTCGTTGCATTTGTTGGGATAGTAGCTTATGACAATGTCCTTGAGTTCCTTGAGCTTGACATCAATATGATTATGTTTGCCGCTGAATACACTTATTGAGAACCCGCTGCCCAGACGGTTCTGTAACAGGTCATCGACATAAGTAAAGACAACGGTGTCCTCATACTCCATGTGCTTGCGTACCTCGGTGACATACTCATCATAGAACTTAAGGATGAGAAAAGCGACATCATCGGAACCCGAGCAGTCGAGCGCTTCGATGAGACGACGGCGTATCGTGGGGAGGTTGTAGTCGAGAAAATAGGTGTGCGCGCGACGCAGATAGCCAATGAGCGAAGAGAGCGAGAGGCTCTTGTAATCCTTTTCCTTACCGCTTATCAGGTTTGCTACAGCCAGGAATGTAGACACATCAACCCCGTGCATTGAGCACACCTCTTCAACGGTTTTCTCTCCGAAGCCCGAAGATATGCCAAAGCGGCTCATCACCATCAGGAGTGACGAGTTATCACGGACAAGATTCCTCAGTTTGTCGGTTGAACTGTATTTATTATTCTCTGCCATAGAGCATATTATGCATCACAAAATTACTGCAAGCGTACAATGCTGACAATACCAAAAAATGATTAAAATAGCATTTTTCACAATCAAAAAAATACCACAAATTCGGTATTGATGAGCATCGGTTACCGCAGTAACTTTGCAGTCGAAAAAAATATATCATAATGAGGAAACACATAATTATCACAATGTTGCTTCTCTCCTTTGCCACCACTTTCGCCATTGCACAGGAGAAGAAGGAGGAGACAATCGCAAAAGAGAACATCTGGTCACGACTTTCATTGGGTGGTTACGGAGAGGCGGTATGTACCCGTAACTTCTACAGCGACAAGTACCTTAGATACACCGACGCCGCAACGTACAAGGACGATGACAGCCACGGCCGTTTCGACCTGCCGCACATTGTCTTTTGGGTAGGATACGACTTTGGCAAAGGCTGGACACTGGGCACAGAGATTGAGTTCGAGCACGGCGGTACAGAGAGCGCTGTTGAGATTGAAGAGGAAGAGGGCGGAGAGTATGAATCGGAGGTTGAACGTGGCGGAGAGGTCGCCATTGAGCAGTTCTGGATAAACAAGCGCTTCAGCCGCGCACTGAACCTGAAGATGGGACACATAATCGTACCTGTAGGAGCAACGAACATGTACCACATGCCGACAGAGTTCTTCACCAACTACCGCCCCGAGGGCGAGAGTACAATCATGCCCTGCACCTGGCACGAGACAGGTGTGAGCCTCTGGGGAGAGACCGACCATTGGCGATACGAGGTGCTGTTCCTGCCCGGACTTGATTCTGACCGCTTCGGACGCCAGACATGGATTGCCGGCGGTGCCGGAAGCCCATACGAGTTCAAGATTGCCAACAGTTACGCAGGTGCTTTCCGCGTGGACAACACCTCGATAAAGGGATTGCGTCTGTCGCTCAGCGGCTACGTGGGCAACTCGTTCAAGAACACCCTGAGTGCAACGGACAATGCAAAGTTCAAGGATGTGAAAGGAACTGTATACATCGGCGCATTCGATTTTTGCTACAAGAACCGCAACCTCACAGTAAGGGGCAATTTCGACTACGGACACCTGACCGACTCCGAGATGATAACAAAGTACAACATGTCCATGCGCAAGGATTCGCCCTCGCCTAAACAGGTCATAGGCTCCGATGCCATTGCCGCAGGCATTGAAGCTGGATATAACATCCTGAGCCTTTTCAACGGCAGGAAAGCAACCCATGAGAAGCTTTATCTCTTTGGGCGCTACGAGTATTACGACTCTATGTTCAAGACCGAGGGTAGCATACAGGACTACAAGTGGTGCGGCCGACAGCGCATCGCCGCGGGTGTGAACTACTGCCCGATAAAGGACATTGTCATTAAAGGTGAATACAGTATAGGCCTGCTCGACAGCCGCTACAACAACGAGCCTTCAATCTCTTTGGGAATAGCATATGCAGGACTTTTCAAGTAACAAATTGACTAAATAAATAATACTAGATAAATAATACTATGGATTTTAAAAAACTTTTGAACATTGCGCTGGGCGCGACACTGCTCTTCAGCGCCACAGCGTGCAGCGATGATGACAACAACCCGGGAGATGGACTGAGCCAGAAAGAGAAGACATTCAAGGCAGCCATCGTGCCATACGTTGACAACACGATTGTCCCCACATATAAAGGTATGGCCGACAATGCGATACTTATGTCCGACGCATGCAATGCCATTGCCGAGGCATTCGACAACAACACGCTCACGACAGAACATGTAAAGACAGCAGGCAATTACTGGAACCTGTGCCGCGACTATTGGGAGAAGAGCGAGGCTTTCCTCTATGGTGCAGCAGACGACTATAACATCGACCCGCACATCGACTCATGGCCACTCGACAAGAACGCAATGGAGGATCTTCTTGATGACCTCCGTGCTGGCAAGAGCTGGAAGATTGACAACAATGCCGGATACGGCCTGCTCGGCTTCCACGCTGTAGAGTATATGCTCTTTGAGCTGAGCGAGGAAGGCAACACCTCACTCCCCCACAACACGAAATACACAAGAGAGGAACTCACATACCTGTGTACTGTAGCCGAGGACCTTCGCAACCAGTGCATACGCCTTGAGGCATCATGGGCCGGCATGGAATATATCAGCGTGGTGAAGCAGGACATCCTTGCCGAGGCAGAGCTGGAGCCTTCAATCAACTACGGCTGGAGCATGAAGAACGCAGGCCAGGGCGGCAGCCTCTACAAGACCTATCAAGAGGCAGCCGAGGACCTTGTACAGGGCTGCATGGACATCGCCGATGAGGTTGGGAACCAAAAGATTGGACGCCCCGCAAACGGCAGTTCCAAGGATGACAAGAACTACATAGAGTCGCCATACAGCCTCAACTCAATCAACGACTTTGTAGGCAACATAATAAGCATACGCAATGCCTACCAGGGCAGCAATGCCGACGATGCTTCAATAAGCGACTACATCAAGAGCGTCAACCCTGCACTCGACACAAAAGTCAAGGAACAGATTGAGGAGTGCATCGTGCTCATAAAGAATATTCCCGAGCCATTCGCCAAGAGTGCTACAGGCCCTGAGGCCGATGCCGCTGTGACAGCAGTGGGTACGGACCTTTACGACACCCTTGAGGAGGTTATGACAGCATTGTCAAAATATTCATTATGAAAAAGAATACTCTTTTGTTTTTTACACTTTTAAGCCTGGGCGTTGCCTCATGTAGCGATGATGACGACTTAAAGCCGGCACCGCTGCCCGAGGCAGATCTTCCCGAGTGGTACTACACCGGTGGAGAGCTTGGAACAACCCATCTTGCAACGTTCAACGCCTTTGAGCAACCGACCGTATCTGTTGAAGAGGGCGGGATGTACCAGTCGTTCAAGAACGGCGAGGCACTCTTTGAGAAGCCATTCATGAGCAACAACAGCGGTGTGCGCCATGGCCTTGGTCCTGTATATATACGCACATCGTGTCTGCACTGTCACCCCGGCTACGGACACGGAAAGCGCATCGAGGCCGGCACATTCAACACCAACGAGATTGGTAACGGCAATCTGCTTGTGGTCTACAACAAGGATACCGAGGGCTATGTGCTCTGGCTTGCAGGAATGCCTCAGGGACATGCTGTAGCACCCTTCAAGGCACCTATTGACGAGAGCAAGATTACTGTCGAGTGGAAGGACTACACCGATGAGTGGGGCAACAAGTTCCCCGACGGCGAGACATACGAGCTGCAATACCCCGAGGTAAATATGCCCGAGAATGCTGTATACGTATACAACCAGGGATATGACCAGCTGGGCAACTATGGTGTAAAGCTGGAGTCCACCATCGGCATCTACGGTACAGGCCTGCTCGATGCCATCAGCGATGAAGACATCACAGCCGAATGGAAGAAGCAGGAGCAGGACGATCTGATGCAGAACGGACTCAACACCAACTATTTCGAGAACGGACAGTGGAAGAGTTTCTATGCAAACACAGCACAAGGCGGTGACGGCACAAAGTACATACGCCGTTATACATACGCCATGAGCCGTGGTCCGTTGCAGGACGGTGCAGGAGCAAACGCATTTTGGAACATCACGAACGCCACACGCAGCGACCGTCGCATGCACTATCTTGACGCAGCCGGCACATACGCCCTCTACTCTTCAAAGGACCCCGACGTACAGGCCGGCTTTGAGAAATACATTGCCGATGTAGACCCAGAGAAAAAGTACCCCGAATTCTGGGAGGGCACAATGGAAGAGCGCATATATGCCTACCTGACATCAAAGAACTTACCCGTTGAAGTGAGTGACGAGGAGTACACCGACCTTATGGTATGGCACCGCGGACTTGCCGTGCCTGCCGCACGCAACGTACATGATGAGGATGTACAGAAGGGACGCAACCTTTTTGAAAATATTGGCTGCGCATATTGCCACCGCCCATCATGGACAACAGGCGAGGACAACCTGAGAGACCCTGCACGCTTCTTTGCAGACGGTGGAGACGAGCTTCCACGCTACCCCCACCAGAAGATTTGGCCATATACCGACATGGTACAGCACAAACTGCACATGGAGAACGATATCCGCACAGGCTGGTGCCGCACCACCCCGCTATGGGGACGCGGACTCCATCAGAAGTGTACAGGCTCGCCAACAGCCGACCGTCTGCACGACTGCCGCGCCCGCACGACAATGGAAGCAATCATGTGGCACGGCAATGCAAAGAGCGACGCACGATACACTGTTGAGCACTTCCGCAACCTCTCGAAGGAAGAACGCGATGCAATAGTAAAGTTCATTGACTCTATCTAAAATATTATTATGAGGCTGACTAAAAAGTATTTTTTACTTCGTGAGAATTGAATATTTGGAAACACTCTCCATTAGGTGTCCGAATAAAACAACCTCAATTTAGTAAATTCCCGACTTTTTAGTCAGCCTCATTTTTTCGTATGACGGGCATGTCATACATCTGTGGTGAAAGTCCACTCGGGGTTGGATAAACTACTTTTCCATCAGTTCCATGAAGTTGAAGATGGAACGAATTG
>CAYRFX010000017.1:0-34518 GCA_964423665.1 uncultured Bacteroidaceae bacterium
AAGATGTATTATTTATAACTAAATCGTTGTTCATGTTTATATTAGTTTACTAATAGTTGTTTATTATAGATTCAGTTATTATCCCTAAAACAGATATATAATTCTTCTTCTAAATGGAATGTTTCCAGAATTAAGCAAATTTTTTTCAAGACAGCCCTTGCCGAAAGATTTGTTTCAATATAAAATTTTTCACTAATTTTTTGAGGTCTTCTCCATTTAGACATATTTTCACTTATATTCAAATCATCTGATAATTCATTGATAAATTCCTGCGGGGCAAGTTCAAAAATAGTTGCTGAAATATTTACCAATAAATCAGAATATCCCAATCGCGCATCAGTCGTTTTAATAATTTTTCCTAAGAATCTAGCATACTGCATAGTGCGTCCTGTCGGGTCATCTATTTCGTAAACATTAATCTCGCCAGCAAAAGTATCTTCTTCTATCTGTATATCAGGAAGTTTCCAAACTTCAATAAATCTATCTGTCAATATCTTGGTTCTCTCTATATACGTCTCTCTGTTCCAAACTGAAATTGTCTTCAAATATGAGTTCATCCATAAACGACTATAAATAGACCCTTGCTCCTTGCCGTCTTTGTTCATTATTTTCTTTTGCTCAAATGTCTTGTTTGCAAGCAACCCGTTGTTTCCTGATAAAGTCAGATTACCCAATGTGTGCAAATACGTTGTAGCAAATTCATTGTATTCTTCTTTGTTTAATCGAATTTTCCATTCATTGCTAGGATTCTGAGGAAAAATATGCTCTATTGTAATTTCATCATTTCCTAAGATTTCAACAAATTCTTTATTTTGCCAATTTTCAAGCTGAGATAAAAGGTACTCCTTGTTTTTGCCTCTTGCTGAATATATATCCTTATCTTTTAACTTCTCTCGAATTTCGTTATCATTAGGCATTCTTTGTTTTCCTCCTAATGACATAATATATCTATACATGGACTCCTCATAGTTGCATTGGTCTATCTTCTCGTACAGAACCATAAATATTTTATTCAATGCATTAGTTGGCAGTTCTAATATAAATCTTCTTATAGCAAAAGTTTGTATAAATCTTAAAATACGGTAGAAGCATTCTTTATCAATCTTTTCTATTAGATAGTCATCATAAACTTTCATTAAAAAAGGATAAGATGTATTTATTTCAAGCAAATTAATATTTTTAATTTCTTGCTGTATAGTTTTGTCTTCTTCCTTTTTGGGTGATAATAATCTGGAATATGGTTTTGCAAGTTGCTTTATCTCTGATAAGACGCATTCTAATTGGTCAAGATTCTGATGAGGAAATTTCTGTTTGAATGCTTTATAAACATCTTCTTTCTTTGTGATACTTTTTGTTTTTAGTGTCAAAAAATCTCTTATAAACTCTGACATCTTGTTATCAACACCAACTCGCGTTGCTATTTCGATGTATTCCCAATATTTCTTATATATATCATATTGTTCCTTTGCCGATAGATTCATTAATATATAGTTGCGAATCAAATCTGCTTGTGATAAATCAAGCCCTGTTGAGTTCATGCTCTCAAAAATGCGTTGAGCATTATCTTGTATTCGGTCTAATGAAACTTCTACAAACACAAGCATATTTATACCTCGCAAAATTGTATCAATATTTTCTTCTGATATTTGGTGTTTAAAATACTTGTAATTATTAACAATGTTTGAGAAATTATTATCTGCTATTCCATAATCATTTATAAGTGCCTTCAAGTCTGCATCATTATTTTCGGAGACTTTCAATTTTAGTCTTTGACTTTCTTCTGCAAACTCATTGACAATAAACTGTTTTAATATTTTGTTTGCTTGTATGTCTTTTGGGGTTTTCTCCTTCAAGTAATGATATAATGCAATGCATAATAAAGTTATGGTTGTTATTCTTTGTTGCCCATCTATAACAACCAACTCTTTTATACTACTTGAATAAACACCATCGTGTACATACACAATGCTTCCAATAAAGTGTATCCTTTCACTTTTACCAGCGTCAAGTATATCATTTATTAGTTGTTCGCAATGGGCCTTTTTCCAGTCATAATTACGTTGATATATTGGAATTACAAATTGTGTGTCTGGTTTTGATAAGAAATCGGTTAATCTAACTTCACTTGCTTTCATAGTTTTATATATCCCTAAATATAAAATGTTTTATCTTGTTTTATCCCAGAGGTGTTCAAATCTAGTATAAGATTGTTGGTCTCCAAACCTATCGAAATTATCGGTAAAATCAATGATATTGCAATATTCTGTACCACCAAATCTAGGTCCTCTTAATCCTCTTCCTACAATTTGCTCATATAGAATATCACTAAAAATTGGTCGACAAATAACAATGTTGTCTGTTTTAGGCGCATCAAACCCCGTTGTCAATACACTATGATTGATTATGAAATTTATTTCTCCTTTTTTGAATTTGTCTATGTTTATCAATCTTTCGTACCTTGGAGTTTTTCCTGATATAACAACTGATTTCATACCAAATCCAGTCAACATTGCATTTATATTATTGGCGTGGTCAACAGAACAAGCGTATACAATTGTGCTTTTATCGTGAATCTTTATAAGTTCTTTTAATATTATTCTATTTCGTTTATTGTCCTCTGCTAATTTCTTGCATCCTGTCTTTCTTATTTCATAATCAAGTATCTCTCTCAAATCATAATCGGATATTTTATCATCAATATCCTTGATGTTAAAATTATATTTACATCCCGTTGGTATTGGGTCGTGATGTGGTCTTGCTAGAAAACCATTATCTCTGAAATAATGTATAGGGTTGTTTGCGTAAATCTCAGGAATTGCTGGTTTAAAAATATTATACTTAAAACGTGTAGGTAATTTATCTGGGTTATCATTTCTTCCAGGGGTTGCTGTCAATCCGCAAATTGGAAATATTTTTTCTCCTCTAATGCTTTCTGCATAATCATAGAATTTTTCATACATCATAGTTACTGCTCTATGAGCTTCATCAATAATGCACGTTCCACAATTTTCAACAATATGCTTAAAAGCTTCGTTATCGTATGAGTTATGTAGTTTTTGTATTCCACAAACAACAACTCCACCGACCTCTAAATCTTCTATATCAGGTTTGTAGTCGCCATAAAAACGGAAAATCCTTAAACTTTCTGTAAACTCTTTGCTTTTCCATACATCTTGAAATGATTTAATCGCCTGCTCACATAATTCTTCGCTTTGGGCAATCCAGATAAGATATTTCCCCTCCGAGAAACGTGGACGAAGATAATCTAGATATGCATCAACAGCAATACGTGTTTTACCAGCACCCGTTGGGAGTGTTATAATACATTTAGCATCATCTCCTTTTTCTCTTATCACAGCCGACAAATCATTTTTTAGTTTGATTTGGTAATCAACTAATTCTGGCAATTTTATATATGGCGAAATATCTTCGTAATTAGCAAGTTTTACCTTTTTTCTTTCAAAACCAGCCAATTCAATAGGTAAACCGCTATTTGATATAAATTCCTTTGCCCAATCAAATGTCCATTTACGGTTTACTAATTTACGTATTTTCGTTTTTAAACAATTCGTCGGTTCTTTGGGTTTGTATTTTGAATAAGAAGCCTCGATAACATTTACTTCCCATTTAGAAATAATCTTATCTTTAAGATCTTTACTATTATGAAATAATTCAGAACCGAAAGTCTGTAAAAGTAATAGCAATTTGATATTAGAAGGTATAGTTTTTACATTAAAGGTTTCTTTGTAAACATCTTCTGCATAGGTTAGTTTATACTCCTTTATTAATTTATTTATTAGATTCGTTGACAATTTATATTTTTCGCATAGAATTTGCTCTGTCTGATAAATGTAATTCATAGTATATTGTTTATTTTGCGTTCTTCATTAAAAAATACTTGTCTTTTGTCGTGTGAATTGTTTATAGCAAACCAATTATCTTTTGTTGCATAATTGTTTTTTATTTTTGTTCTATAAGCCTTTTGCATTTTGGTCACTCCAAATTGAGACAAAATGTTCAAAGGCGGCATACTTCTTTTAAGTCTGCATTCTGAGGAGTAGTATAGAAATAAAAAATATGCAAGGACTTCAAGATTTTCTTTATTAGAAGTAAACAAATACAAAATATGTCCTTTTCTTATTTTGAAAAGAATTATAATCCTACTTCCTTGATTATCAATCATTATCTTTGACTCTATCTTTCTAAAAACACAATTGCTAGAGTTAAAGTGCCCTTTTGTTTGCAGGAGTTCTTCAAAATCAATAATTAGATGTATGGGGATGTGGAGATTGTTTATTGTTATTGGTTTGTCCGCCCAGGATGTGTGTATTGCTTTAATAAAAGAAGATATGCATTCCTTATCTTTTAATTTAGGCATAAAATTCTCTAACAAGATTTTATCTGCAAGATTATCATTTCCAAAAATTCTACTATAAAATCTTTCAATTTTCAATTCAGAAATGTTACTTTCAAGGTTGCTTTCTAAATTCTCTGTATTAAGTTTTCTAATATAATAGGGAAGTAGGTTTAAATCAATGCCTTGTTCTATGAATTCTTTATAGAAATGTTTGTTTGCAAAATTTAATTTCCTAAGACTTGAAAAATTTTCTTTTGTTTCAAATGTGATACTAAAATCATTGCTTCCAATTTTAAAAGTGTAATTTGAAAAACCAACAGCAATATTTTTAGTAGTATAAATTTTATCTATTTCCTCTAAGAAACGGATAACCTGATATATATTCCGACATATACTAAAGTTTATGTCGGGAGTTATGAGTCTTAATTGTTTATAAGAATTAAAACGTTTCTTGGAAGCAGGCAAATCATATTTTTCGCCATCCTTAACATAATATCCATCAAAGAAGGTAATGTGAAGAATGGAGAATCCTTTAGAATGCAATTTGCTGTGTTTTAACATACTTCGGTAGTATAGATATGGTTAATATTGCATTTTCACCTTTGTCTTTTATAAATAATATAATGCTAATATCGCAAAATTAAACATTTTTTAGAGAAAATCTATGCCAAAGGGCAAAAAAGGTGAACTTCTATCTTCTCTCGCCCAAATCATCAAAACGCAGCCCATTTCCGCTCAAACTCTAATAGGTGAATTTGGATAGATTCAAAATGTTAATCAAGCAATTGTTTTCCCTATTCTGTGGTTCAGAATCACAGAATGGGCGTTTGGATAGTATTCAGCCAAGTGAAATCGTTGAAAAAGAGAATACAACAGTGATAATACCGGAAAAATTCAAAGACGATGTGGAGCGACTTGCAAAGGTGCCTGGAGTATCAAGAATGAAGGATATAATGATAACCCACAATAAGAATAATCTAAATGTTAGGTTGTTTTCTGATTTGTAACAACTTTATTAGTAACAATCTTGTTAGTAATAATATTATTACGAATTAAATTACACAAAAGAGGCTGCCCAAAAATAGCAGCCTCATCTATACTCACAAAAACATTGTATTCTATTTCTTCTGCACAATATGTGCTCCAGCAGGGACATTATCGGTAACCCAGATGTTACCGCCAATAACAGCGCCTTGCCCCACAGTAACGCGCCCAAGAATGGTGGCGTTGCTATAGACAATAACATTATCTTCCAGGATGGGGTGGCGGGGAATACCCTTTATGGGATTGCCATTTTCGTCGAGGGGGAAGCTCTTTGCACCCAATGTAACGCCTTGATAGAGTTTCACATTGTTGCCTATGATACAGGTTTCGCCAATAACGATACCTGTCCCGTGGTCTATGGTAAAATACTCCCCTATCTGCGCACCCGGGTGAATGTCTATACCTGTTTCGCTATGGGCAATCTCTGTGATGATGCGGGGAATAAGAGGCACACCTAATTCTAAAAGGCGGTGTGCCATACGATAGTTGCTCACAGCCTTGATGCTGGGGTAGCAGCTGATTACTTCGCCAAAGCCGGTGGCTGCGGGGTCGCCGTTGTATGTTGCCTCAACATCCTTGGCAAGTGCAGCTCGCAAGGTGGGCAGATACTCTATGAAGGCAAGTGCCATTTGGTGTGCCGATGTTGCAGCTGTGGCAATGTCGGTGCAGTTGTTGCTGTAACAAATTCCTGCGCATATCTGCTCGCTCAATATTTTATACAGGCGGTCGATGTTCATTCCCATTTTATATGTGAGGGTGTGACGTTCCTGCACCGAGTCGCCAAAATACCCGGGAAACACTATTGCACGGACAATATCAACTGCCTCGGACAGAAGACGCCACGAAGGCATTGGCTCGCCATCGCGACGATGGTGGAACATATCGGTCACGCCGTTGTTATCAAGCAACTCGTTTATGGTGCGGGAAAATATATCGGCTACATTTTTGTTGTTCATAGTTTTCTCTTATTCAAATAAATCGGTTGACAGGTAACGCTCGCCACAATCGGGCAGGAGCACCACAATGTTTTTGTCTTTGTATTCGGGGCGTTGCAACAGCGCCGTAGCAGCCCACAGTGCTGCACCCGACGAGAAGCCCACGAGCAGCCCCTCGGTATGCACAAGGCGACGCGCGGTATCCATCGCATCCTCGTTGGCAACAGGAATCACTTCATCTACCACCGAGGCATCATAAATAGCGGGCACAAAGCCGGCTCCAATGCCTTGCAGTTTATGAACGCCCTTGCTGCCACCAGAGAGCACAGCCGATGCTGCGGGCTCCACAGCAACCACTTTTATTGCGGGGTTATACTCGCGCAATCGGCGGGCTGTGCCTGTGATTGTTCCGCCCGTGCCCACACCTGCCACAAAGATATCTACACGACCATCGGTGTCGCGCCATATTTCATCGGCTGTTGCAATGTGAGCCGCTGGGTTGGCTGCATTCTCAAACTGCTGCAAAATAACACTACCGGGGGTGGCGGCACGCAACTCCTCGGCTTTTGCAATAGCACCCGCCATACCTTCACAGCCCGGTGTGAGCACCAATTCTGCACCGTAAGCACGGAGCAGGTTCATACGCTCGGCACTCATAGTATCGGGCATTGTAAGTATAAGCCTATATCCCCTGACAGCCGCCACAAGCGCAAGCCCCACACCGGTGTTTCCACTGGTGGGCTCAATGATGGTGGCACCTGCGTGCAACAACCCGCGTGCCTCGGCATTGTTTATCATAGAGAGTGCAGTGCGGTCTTTCACGCTGCTGCCCGGGTTGAAATACTCAATCTTGGCAACAGGGGCTGCCTGCAAGCCTGCCGCAGCAGCGTAGCGCGACAGGCGCAACAGCGGGGTGTTGCCGATAAGCGACAATAAAGAATCGGCTATCTTCATTTTCTATGGTATCAGTTTCAGTTCGTTGTATAGCCTCTGCACTGGCAAGCCCATCACATTGAAGTAGGAGCCTTCGATAGAGGATATTCCAATGTAGCCTATCCACTCCTGCACTCCGTATGAGCCTGCCTTGTCCATGGGACGATACTTTTCTATATAATAATCTATCTCCTCGGCTGTGAGCGGGGCAAATGTAACCTGCGAGCAGGCTACAAAGCTGTGCTGCACATTGCGCGTTGTAATAGTAACACCTGTAAAGACCGAATGGGTTTTGCCTTGCATAAATTTGAGCATACGGCGGGCATCGTCTTTACCGGTGGGCTTGCCAAGCGCATTTCCGTCGAGCCACACAATGGTATCGGCTGTAATGACAAGTTCATCGGCTGCCATCGACGAGCGATAGGCATCGGCTTTCTTCTTTGATATATAAAGAGGAATATCACCACCCTGCAATGTGGGCGGGAAGGACTCATCAACATCGGGCAGAGCGCGCACCTCAAAATCCACATCTAACCCTGCGAGAAGCTCGCGACGGCGTGGCGATGCCGATGCAAGAATCACCTTGTATTTTTTTATATTATCGAGCATAGCGTTACCAGCCAAAAGCGTTAGACTCGTCCATCCACTTGCCCTGTGCACGCATCACCTGCTCAATAACATCGCGACCACAGCCCTCGCCACCGCGCACAGGAGAGATGTAGCGGGAAATCTCCTTAATCTCCATCGCTGCATCGGCAGGACAGCAGGGAAGGCCACACATCTTCATCACCTCGTAGTCGGGGATATCGTCACCCATATATAGAATCTCCTCGGGCTTCATATCATACATTGTCATCAACTCCTCGAAGCAATCCTTTTTTATTGAAGCGCCCAAATAGACGTCGGTGATGCCCAAGCCGTTGTAACGCACCTTCACAGCCTCGGTGCGGGCACCTGTGATTATGGCAACGTGATAGCCCGCCTTCACGGCAAGTTGCAGCGCATAACCATCTTTTATATTCACGGTGCGCATAGGCTCACCACCGGGATACATTGTTATTGTTTCGCGGCTCAGCACACCATCGACATCAAAAACAAGACCCTTTATCTTTGTTAAATCGTAGTTTATCATATTATTAAGTTTTAATTTTCATTATTATCACGCACAGCCTCGGTTGCAATATAATCACTCAAAAGACTATAAATATCTTTCAAACGCCCATCGAGCATAGCTTGGTGGGCAGTCATCACTGCGACATCGCCACGACGTGCCGGCCCTGTCTGTGCATCGCGTGGGTGCAAGGTGTGCACCTTCGCTGCCGTTTCATCAACAAGTGGCAGCATGGCATCGAAAGAAAGCCCGTTGGCCTCCAAAAGCGACGCAGCCATACTATATGCGGCATTCGTAAAATTACAGGCAAACACTGCCGCAATATGCAGATAACGCCTCTGCTCGCTTGTGGCGTGCACCACTTTCTGCGTGAGCTTGGCAGCAACGGAAGATAGCGTTGCAAGCACCTCTTCGTTGCACCCCTCCACAAAAACAGTGATATTCTCAAACGTCACAACGCGCTGCCTGCTGAATGTCTGCATCGGATAAAATACACCATAATGAACGACACCCGCCGAGCGCAGAATATCCATAGGCACGCTGCCCGCCGTGTGGGCAATTATAGCCGCAGGAAAACAGGCTGCCACTTGCTGTGCAACAGTGGGCAAGGCGTCGTCGGCTACCGAGATTATGAAAATATCGGCTGCGGGAAGGTCGCTTATGTTACAAAAAGCGGAACACCCTATTCTTGCAGCCAAAGCATCGGCAGACTCCTGTGTGCGGCTCCACACAGCCAACGGCGGCACACCCGCCGTGGCAAGAGCCACGCCAAGTGAGGTGGCGAGATTGCCTGCCCCCACAAGCACCACACTTTTATTTACCACCGAACTTTCCAATGTGAATCTTCTCCCACTGCATTTTTTCTTCGTCAAAAGGCTTTGCCTCGCGTGCCTTGTGCCCCACAGCCACAACAGACAGAACTGCGTAGTGTGAGGGAATATCCAATAGTTTCCTCACATTATCTTCTGCCCACTCGCCATCGGCACTCTTGCGACAGCGCATCTGCACCCAGCAAGAGCCCAAGCCAAGCTCTTCGGCAGCAAGCTGAATGATGATGGTAGCCACGGAGCAATCCTCAATCCACACATCGGTTTTTGTGGTATCGCCCATAACAACTATTGCCATAGCGGCACCCTCCAAGAGAGCTGCTCCCTGCGCCTTGCACACCGAGAGTGCCTTCAGTACCTCCTTATCCTCTACCAGCACAAACTCCCAAGGGTTGTATCGGTGCCCCGACGGCGACATAAGAGCCGCACGCATAAGGTTGCAAACATCCTCTTTATCCACAGGCTCTCCGGTAAACAACCTGCAACTGCGCCTGTTCTTCAATATATCAAAATAGTTACTCATAAATCTTATTTTATATTCAATATGCGAAGATATAATAATCTGCTTAAAACTCAAAATAACCAATCCCTCAAAAAAACAAACAAAAACTTTACCACCGCTCAGTTGTTAATTAGAAAAAATGTTGATTATGAGCGAGGATTTAGAGAAAAAAGCGTTGGAATACCACGAAGGAGAGAGACCGGGAAAGACAGAGATAACCCCCACAAAACCATTTGACACACCCGAGCAACTGTCACTTGCATACAGCCCGGGCGTGGCGGCACCCGCAGCAGCAATAAACAAAGACCGCTGGCAGGCCTACCGATACACCAACAAAGGCAATCTCATAGCCGTGATATCCAACGGCAGCGCGCTTTTAGGGCTGGGCAACACGGGAGCCCTCAGCGCAAAGCCTGTGATGGAGGGAAAATCCATGCTTTTCAAAATATATGCCGACGTTGATGCCTTCGACATTGAAGTTGCCGAGGAGGACCCCGATAAGTTCATCGAAGCGGTAAAAGGCATATCACCAACCTTCGGCGGCATAAACCTCGAAGATATTAAGGCTCCACAATGCTTTTATATAGAAGAGCGCCTGCGCAGCCTGCTCGATATTCCCGTGATGCACGACGACCAGCACGGGGCAGCAATAACCATTGCTGCGGCCCTCATAAACGCTGCCGAGATTGCCGACAAGGAACTCGACAGCCTTAAGGTGGTTATAAGCGGAGCGGGAGCGGCTGCTATATCCACCGCCAAGATGCTTGTGCGGCTGGGGCTTATGCGCGAACAGATTACCATTGCCGATAGTAAAGGAGTGATAACTATTGCACGCGACATACTGCCACCCGAAAAGGCTCTTTTTGCCAGCAGCGACACCACCCTGCACACACTTGCCGATGCCATGAAGGCAAGCGATGTGTTTATAGGGCTTTCGGTGGGCAATGTACTCACCAAAGAGATGGTGCGCAGCATGGCAGATACCCCCATAATATTTGCCCTTGCCAACCCCACACCCGAAATAAACTACGCCGATGCCATTGCTACACGCCCCGATGCCATAGTGGCAACAGGCCGCACCGACACACCCAACCAGATAAACAACGCACTCGCCTTCCCTTATATGTTCCGTGGAGCACTCGACACCCTTGCCACAAACATAAACCGCGAGATGGAGATGGCAGCCGTGAAAGCTATCGCATCGCTTGCCCACGAGCCGGTGCCCGATGAGATAAAAAAGCTCTATAACTGCAACCTTAACTTCGGTCCCGCATATATTCTGCCCAAAATAGGTGACCGCCGCCTGCTGTTCGCAGTTTCAAAGGCTGTGGCAAAAGCTGCAATGGAGAGTGGCATTGCGCGACGCAAAATAGCATCGTGGGGCGAGTACGAAGAAGCATTGCATTGTCGCATAGAACGCGAAACGCACTATTGCCACCATCACAGCAGCAACAACGAACAGATGCTGCACAAAAGATACAACAGAGGAATGAACAAACTTAAAGAGTTATGAAAAAAGAGAATACCACCCTATCGGATAGCGAGAGAAAAAGAGTTGAACTGCTGAGGAACGAAATAATAGGATTAATTGAAAATGAGCAGACCACGCAAAGGAAATTTTCCTATGACGACGATGATGAAGAGTATGACGACTACAACACAGACGACCCCTCGCCCATAGACGAAGAGCCCGTTTATGATACCTGCAATAGAGTAGAAAAACTCTATCGTCTCTATCGCAGAGCAATACTGCAAACAATGAATTAATAGTAAAAATTGTATCCCGCCATAAAAAATTAGTAAAATAAAATGCGGATAAAACATTTCATTTGCTATTTTTGCAAACGCATTTGCAAAAGAGATAATATGCAATGCCCACACGCAAATAATAACAAATTAACCGCAAAATAATTATGACACAAAGCTGGTTCGAAGTAAAAGTCTCATACGAGCGCGCAGGCGAGAAAGGCCTCAACACAAAAGTAAATGAAGTATATCTGGTACAGGGTTTCACATTCACCGAGGTGGAGAAACGTATCACCATAGAATTGCAACCTATGGTAACAGGCGAATTCACCATAAACGAGATGAAACGCACCAAATATGGCGAGCTTGTAGATAGCCCCAGCGAGAGTGCCGACAAATGGTTCAAATGCAAGATTGTTCTTGTAACCATCGATGAGGTGAGCGCAAAGGAGAAAAAGACCTCTGTTGTGATTCTTGTAAAAGCCGAAGATTGTGCAGGTGCCGTAGCAGGCTTGAACAAGCACATGGAGGATTCGGTTATGACATACGACCTTGCATCGGTAAATGAAAGTTCTATCGTGGACATCTTCCACTATGAAGCAATATTGTAACCCGATAGCAGAAAGAATAGAAAGAATAAGCGCAACCCTCCCACAGGGGGTTACGCTTATTGCTGTGTCTAAATATCACCCCACAGAAGCCATTGAAGCAGCCTACGCCGCGGGGCAACGCCATTTTGGAGAGAGCAAGGCGCAAGACCTTGTAAAAAAGCACGAAGCCCTGCCCAAGGATATATGCTGGCATTTTATAGGACACCTGCAGAGCAACAAAATCAAATACATTGCCCCCTTCATACATCTTATTCACAGCATCGACAGCCTGCGCCTGCTGCAAGAGGTAAACAAGCATGGAGCGAAGGTGGGGCGCAAAATCCCCTGCCTGTTGCAGATACACATTGCACAGGAAGAGACAAAATTCGGGTTCACCCCGCAAGAGTGCATCGACATGCTTGCCGACGGCGAATGGCGCACATTGGAGAATGTGGAGATACGCGGCATAATGTGCATGGCAAGCAACATCGACGACGAAAAGCAGATAAGGGCCGAGTTTGCAACCGTAAAAAGACTTTTCGACACCGTTAAAGAGCGTTTCTTCGCAAGCAACGAGCAATTCGGCATACTATCGGCAGGCATGAGCGACGACTACCCCATCGCCATTGAAGAGGGAAGCAACCATGTGCGCGTGGGCTCGGCGATATTCAGATAACTCACACAGATTCTCCCTTCCCGTCATTCTCATCGGGAAGAACAAACATCATATAAACGAAAGGCAGAAGATAGATAATATCGGAAACCACATCTGCGTCGGCAGAATCGATATGCAACACGGGGAGGAACTCCGCATATTCCATACAAGGTATTATACCCGTCGCCGGCAACACTGCAAGGAGTGCCGGCGAATATAATATAAATGCGGCGCCAAGAGAACGTGCAATATCCACAAAGCTACGATAGTTGCCATAGATGAAACCATAGACCGAGGTTACAAGAAAAAGCCCGGCAAACCCTATTATTACACGCCCTTGCACCAACGCTGATGCATAAATATCGTTAGTTACACCAAGCAGAAGATTCCATGGCGGCAACAGACATGCAAATAGCAACAAAAGATAAACAGCAATGGCAACAATGGCAAAAGACCATGCCCTGCGCTCATTAAGCGAGAGGGAGTTCCCCTTAAACAGCTTACAAAAGCTCTTGACCATTCCCGAGCCAGCGAGCAACCCCAAGCCACAAATAAACAATATTATCACACCCCATGGTGCAGAGTCTATGGTGTCAAGCGCACTGCGTACGGCCCAACGGAACCCCTCGGCACTGACCAATGAATTCTTCATGCTATTCTGCCCCATGGCAAGAGAGACAACACCCGCAAGCCACGAGAGCAACCACACAAGGAGCAACAACGCGGTGTATATCACTGCGGGGTAATAGAAGAGACGGCGATTGGAATTCTTTTTATTCATCGGCTTCCAAATTTTCCACATCTATAATATGCAACTCTATGGCACGCACCACCAAGCGTGTTACATTTGTCCCGCGCTGCTCCTCACAAGGGAAGAGACGCGACACAAGGTCGGCTTGTCGTTTTTCAAGAGATTTCACACCAAACGGCATGCTTTTAAGCGATGCAATCATCTCCTTTGTATATCCTAATGCCAAATGACGCAGAAAACATTCATCATAGCGGTCAATCTCATACTCTATAAGAGATTTTTTGCGGGCGGCATCGCGCATCACCGTTTCGCGGAAACGCTCCACTATTTTCTCCATGATGGGAGAATTAAACACTGGTTTCTTGCCTGCCATCACACCCATAATTTCATGGCGTGTGAGCAACTCTCCCGTTTTCAGGGCAATTCCGTCGGCTCCTGCATCAAGCACATCAACCCATAACTTTTCATTCAAAAGTTCTCCTGTAAATACAAGCACCTTTACTCGGGGATAAGTATTCTTTACTTTTGCGCAGATGCTCACTCCCACGGTTGTGGAACCACCCAACCCCAAATCGAGCAGAAGCAGATGCGGCAGTTGTTTCTCGAGCAACGGATACAGCTCCTGTTCGTTCATAGCAACACCTATCACATCGGCCTCGGGAATCTCGGTACGGAAAATCTCCTCCGTGCCCTTTAACTCCAATTTTGCGTCCTCAACAATTATCACACTGAATCTATCACTCATATTCCACTGTTTTTAGGTAAAGTAAACATTATTATAAAGCCGCTATCGTCGGCACGAGCCTCGACCCTGCCACCGCGCAACTGCATACAATCTTCATGCAAACGCACAATCTCTTTAACAACAAGATACTCCATTCCTGCAAGCCCGCTACCCTGCGCAAGATTATTCTTTGACGGGGTGAACATCTCGCTTAAATATTCATCGGGCAAGGAACGCCTTGTATCGAGCAACTCCACACGCACCACATCGCCACAATCAACAGCACGCAGGTGCAATTCACCACTCTCTTTGTATTCGAGTGCGGCACACATCAACGATTCAAAGAGAAAAACAAGCATATCCTTGTCGCCATCAACCACAACGTGTGTGGGCTCGTAGCGCAACAGCAGGTTTAATGAGGATTTTCTTGCCTTGCGCGCCACAAAGTGCTGCATATCCTCAAAGAGCCCGTTCAACGGCACTGCCGAAAGGCGGAAACTAATATCATCGAGTTGCTTGGTGGCACACCCGCTCAGTATTGAAAATACCGAGCTGTAATAATCCATAAGCTCGCGCATCTCTGCAACCTTCACAGCAAGTTCGTCGTGCCTGTTCACAACCCCCATCGATTGCTCCACAAGACTGCGTATGCGCCCGGGGTAATATATCGTTTCGTGCTTAATGACCGAGAGGCAATTATCCATAACCATATTCTGCACATGCAGGCGGTTCTCTTCGAATTTCACCCTTTCTGCCTCCTCTTCGGTTGCAGCAAGAGATTTATAGTGCCCGGCAAGGCGCACTACAGAGTGATATGCCACAGAAGCAACATAACGCGCCACAAGTTCCAGATTAAGACGCTCATTCTCGCTCAGCGGGCGTTCCGATTCAAATTCCAACGCACCAATCATCACACGTTCACCGGCAGAAACGACATACAACGGCAAAGCATACAGTTGCTCATCGGCTGCAACAAAAGAGTCGCCGCTGTCAAATACATTATGCAGCGACATTGCAGTTGCCGATATTGCAGAAGGAGCTGTTGCCACAACCGCGGTTTCTCTGCCATATTTCAGCAACAGAGAGACACGTTCTACGCACATTGCTTCGCTCGTCGATACAAGAATCTCATTCACAACACGACGGGCAAGTTCATCTGTGGGAACGGAGTCGTCACCACCCGTAACAGCAAGCAAACGGCTGTTCAGCCCAAGCACCATGCGGCTGTTCATGCGCTCAATAACACCCTTGCGCACATAAGCTATTGCATAGGCAAGCAACAAGAGCAACAACAAGAAAAGCAACAAAGCTATTGCGGCCTGCCTATGGTTGGCAAGCTGTTGCATCTTTTCATAATGCTCCTCAAGCCCCTTATCTTCGTGCACCAAGCGATAGAGCGATGCATAAATATTATTGTTATAACGATACTCCTGCCAACGCTGTGTTGCCAACGCTGCCACGGCAACCTCGTTGCGGATATCTAAAATATTAAAGAAGATATCTTCTTTGAGTGAGATGGGAAAAATCTCATCTCTCCACCACGACAACTCACCGGCGGCACCATTAAAAAGCGACAAAGTATCGTTCCCGCCGATATTGCTGCGATAATATTCATTAAGGTCGCTTATTGCACGCGAGGCATAAGTGAATGTTTGTTCATAATCGCCGTTTACGTTGGAGAGGAAAGCCGAGTCGGCAGAAAGAGCCACACGGGCAAAGATAGCATCGTTGCACAGTGCCCCACACGGGAGCATCATGGCAAGTAACACCACAAGAGAGTGCACCACCCCGCGAGGCAGACGAAATGAGAATCGACTGCCACCACCCTCCCGGCTGCTTATCCCAAGCGAACAGACCGAAAAGATTTCATCGGTCTTGCGATACTTTTCAATAATACCCTTGCAGTTCATCAACCCGAACCCGCAACCTTTGTTCTTGTTCAACTTATTGCCGGCATCTCCTATGAGAGAGGCATCATATACCTTGTCGTTGAGAATATGGTCAATATCAGCCTGTGAAAGCCCTATTCCACTATCCTCAACAGCAATTTCCACATAATCATCACCCTCAACAGCCTCCACGCTGATGGTGCCGCCGGCAGGTGTAAACTTTCCCGCATTATCCACAAGGGTGTTTATCATAAAGAGGGTTAAGGCACGGTCGGCTCGCACCACGGCATCACACATCTTCACATCAAGAGAAATGCCGCGGGCGTCAAAGGAACGACGGCTTTTAGCTATTATATCAAAAGGCTCGCGCACCGAGAAGCGCTCAATCTGCAGGCTGAGCTCGCCACGGCGCATCTTTATCCATCGTTCCAATATAAGATTATAATCATCGAGCTTCTCTGTGAGCTCTGCAATATATTTCAAACGCCTTTCGGCAGTTTCGGTATCCTCTTTGCGCGACAAATTACGCAACTCATTAAGCATACGGTCCATATAAGGGCGCATACCACCAAGAACCGACACCGAGACACGTTTTAGAAGATTCTCACGTTTATGCTCGGCAAGATAAAGGGCATGCGCAAGACGCTGTTCCTCCAAGCGCAGCTGTTCATCGCTTATATTGGCAATTCTAAGCCCCTCTTCCACAGCAACGGCTATATACGGGAGCGAGAGTTCTATTATTGCAAGATTGCTTGCGGGAATCTCTTCATCTGTTGCTATATAAAGAGTGTATATACGCGTCTCATCAACAGGTGGCAACTGCATGCGATAGAGATGCGGGCGCTCCTCGCATGCCTCAAATGGAGCAAGGAGAGAAAAGCGCATATCACCGGCAAAACCTTGAAAACCCTCACAAAGAATTGCGCAAACTGAATCGCACACCTCCTCCTCGCTGTTCATCTCGCGCGGGAGAGAGGAGAGAAGATTGCGGCAAATCTTCAACAACATTCTGAGATTGCGGGAATATACCGCATTATCCTGTTTCCACCGGCGATTAACGGCATAGAGCAACAATGCAACCGACAAAAGAGCAAGCACAGCCGCCAACGCCCACCAATAGAGACGGGCTGCATTATCGGTTGCCATCTGAGCACGGCTCTCCATTTGCTTGTTCATGCGTGTGGTGCGCAAAAGGTCGAGATAAGCTTCGCGGTTGATATCGGAAAGTTCTTTATCGCCCACACCGGCATAAGCACAACTCGCCTCGCGACGCACACTCAAAAGACATTCGGGGATATTCACCACCAAACTATCTGGGGCAGGAAGTGTTTCTTCATAATCATCGGAATAAGTGAAGATATTCCATTCAAGAGAATCGGTGGCAGGATAATAACGATGGTAGTAACCGTTAATCTCGGCAAGAGCCTCATCGAGCAGAGAGAGAGCTTTGTAATATTGCCCCATTTGAGTGTGACAGGAGGCATTTACCGCGAGCGCTTCAATCTTCATATAGCCGTCGCCGTAGAGCGAAAAATCTTCTACAGCATCGGCAGCAAGGCGACCGGCAAGTTCATCTGCCGGCGTCGAGGCATAAGAGGGCATGGCATACAACTGCGGTACAGCGCCGGCAAGTGACTGTTGCATTGCATCGCTACGCAATGTAATCGCAAGCAACAACTTATAATTGGCAGAAAGCCACGAAAGCCCTCTATTGTTAGCAATATTAAGCCCCTGTAAATAGATACTTGCACGGGCGGCAGAATCGGGCTCACCACCTGCAAGAATCATACGGGCATAGAGGCGCAGAGATATATCTTTGCACTCCTGCAAAGCCTGCGAAAGACGCTCAGCAGCAAGCATGCGTTCCTGCTGCAAACCTATATTTGAGAAATAGCAGATGGACACAATGCCGAATTCAATACTTGCACGCATCAAACGCTCGTTATCAGCTGCCGACAGAACCTCTTTTTCCTCCAAGATGCGGTGCAACCTCGCCAAGGCACTTGCTCTATAATCGAAGAACTCCCTGTTTGCCGAGGTGCGGTAACACACGGTCATAAGCCCCACATCGGCAGTCAAGCGCTCTATCTCGCAACGAGAAGATGCAAGCACCGTATTGTACAGTTCCTTCGCACGCTTATAATCCATCTGCATCATTGCAGAATAGGCTATAGAATTCTGTGCATGCATATTTGATTCATTGGAGAAATCCATTGCAAGCAACCGGCTTGCAGCACTATCTACACGAGCGATGTTGCTGTATCGACACTCGTTTATTGTAGCACGCAACAAAGCCACACGCTGCTCGATAGCCGCATCATGCACCCTGCCGCACGCCACGGCAAGCAGCAAAAGAAGCATTGCAGATATGTTACAAAAAATTCTATACATAACTGCAAGCGAAGATATAAATTAATATTGAAAGGCAGAAACGATTAAGGCATAAATACAATAATTGCCCTGCTGCTGGCAGGGCAATTATCAATATCATTTACTTGCTCAAATTTTCAACCTCATAGGTATAAGGATTTATACATTGCAAGGTATTGGGGACATCGCCATAGTTTCCTAACGACACAAGATATACAAAACCATTATCGGCAGTGAGAATATTTGCCGGGTTGGTTGCAACCTCAATCTTTCTAATCTCGGTAAACGAGGGAATATCTATAACAGAAACAGTGTTGTCATAATTGGGATAATCGGCACCACCCGAGTTGGCAACAAAAAGTTTGTTATCTGCCACACACAGCTGTTCGGGGTTACGCCCTACCGGCACTGTTGCCTCCACCTCTAATTTTGCAGTGTCGATGCGAGCCACTTCACCATTATAATAGGTTGCATACACCTTGCCACCGGCAGTTGCAAGATAGCGAGGCTGTCCCTCAGTCTCTAACTTTTCTATCACACGGGCATCTTTGTCCATTACCCAAATAATTTTGTCTGTTGCCACAGCTATATAGATTTTATTGCCATATACACACATATCATTGGCTGTATCACCCAAGCCAACACCATTCTGTTGCTTGAAATAATCGCGCACTACGGTGTAGTCATTAAGATTAAATTTTGTGAGTACCGAATTATTATAACCCCACAATCCTTCGCACAAAATATACATATCGTCACCAATTATGGCTCCACAGCGCGGACCGATACCTGAATATACATTTGTAAAGAAACGACCATCGGCTGTAAATAGATTAACATCGCCATCGTTCACATAGTCCGATGTAGTAATGCATATATAATCGCCCGCAGCAAACATTTTATATGGCGAAGATGGCGCATCACCAGCAATCCATGGTGTTTTAACAGCACCTGTTGCCGGATTATAGCTGCTATGCACGATTGTCTGATTCCAATTTGCATCATAAGTAGAAAGGAAACCATACAATACTCCATCTTTTTGGCACATCTCAGTCATATTAACCCCGCTTGTGGGAGGGATATATGCAGGAGCTGCATCATCATCACTACAAGCAGAAAGAACAATTGCCACAAAAGCAAACAGATAAAAAAGATTCTTTTTCATATTATTGATTTTAGAAAGTTAAACAAGCCGTAAACCTCCATTGCCGCCCGGGCATAGGATAGTAGCGTATAACCTCATAACTCTTATCGGTGAAGTTAATCACCTCGCCTTGCAGGCGCAACGATACCCCTTTGCATAATGCAATCTCCCGATTAAGCGAGATTGTATGTTCGGTATATGCAGGAAGCTTATTTGCGGCAATATTCTGCGGCAACATATACCGTTCCCCGGCAAAGCTCACAAGATAAGAGACATTTACCCAGCTGTTATTAAGCGTGAACGAGCCATTTGCCGCATGACGCGGAGTATATGGTATTTGATGATTGTAGTTCTTGGATTTACTGTTGGTCCTATCCACCGTGTGGCTGTAACTGTACGAGGCATCGACCAGCAGCTCCACATTGCGAGCAACAGAAAGTGTTGCCGAGAAATTCGCATCAACACCCTTCACATACACCTTGCCATAGTTCTGCATGCGCCATATATACATTGTGGGAAGAGCGACAATCTTATCTTTCACATAATTGAAATAACCATCTAACGAGAATGCAACAACAAGCCTTTTCCCCGCCTGCCCTGTATATACGGCTCCCACATTATACTGCATGGCACGCTCTGGTTTCAGCCCCACATTACCCATGCGCTGATAGTAGAGGTCGGCAACCGTAGGCACACGGAAAATATCTTTATACGATGCACGCAAACGCAACGGCACATTTTCAAACGGTTGCCACGCAAAAGACAAAGCCGGCGAAAGGCGTTTCTTATCTACCGACGAGGCCGACTTTCCCGCATCATCGGTGACAACCGTAGCCAAAAGACTTGCTGTGGCAAGGAAAGAGCTCTTTTCAAAAGAGGCCGCCAATGCCGTTTGTGAATTTATGCGCCGCGGCTCTCTGCCTGTGAGAAAATTATTTTTAACCGTGCAAAAAGAGATATCACTCGCAAGAGAGATAGAGAAGTTCTTGACTGGAGTATATTGCGTGCCCATAGAGAGATAATACTCATTCTGAGCGTTTGCATCTTCTTGATAGCCCGCCGAATAACTATCATTAATCTCCAAATAACGAGAGAATGAATAATTATATTTTACCACAGCGCGTGCCTGCCACTTTTCAGCAAAGGAAGTTTCACAAACAGCCTGCACTAAAAAGTTATTATCCCACAAACGCTCTTTGTTAGCCTTATTATAGAATTGCACACTGCCCGGCAGCCCTCTTTCAGAATCAAAATAACAGAGTTTCACATGCAGGTTACCCTTGCCACCAAACTCTCCAAAAATATTACCCTCGGCAGAGATACTCTTAACATCACTATCCACACGGTGTTGCCTGCTGCTCAAAGCACCATTCACAAGCGTGAACGAATAGTCCCCGTCAGCACGCTTAGCGTTCATATTTACAGAGTAGCTCCAACGCTCGTTGAGCACGTTTTCATGTAGCAGTACAGCCCCCAGAAAACCAAACGCCCCACCGCGCACCTTCGCCATTGTGCGTGCAGCAAGAGGTGTGCGGCTCTTTATCTCCACAAGAGTTGCCGAAGCAAAATCACGAGCGGGACGGAATATATCGTTCCCCTGCCCCATTGTGAGCGAGAGAGCCTCCACATTATCAAGCGTATAACGACCGACATCAATCTGCCCGCTATAAGCATCTGACACAGCAGCACCATCATAGCTCACAGCAGTGTGCTTGGCACCAAGCCCTCGCACCGAGATTGTTTTCAAGCCCCCGATACCGCCATAATCCTGCACCTGCACTCCTGCCATACGCTTCACGGCATCGGCAACGGTTATGTGCCCCAACCGTTCTATCTCATCGCCCCGAACAACATGTTTGGGAGCAGCAGAAAGAGAAGGAGCATCTACAGCGTCACCCACCACCTCTATCTCCGACAGACTGCGAACCGAGGAGAGAGAATCAATGTGTTGCGCATAGCATGCCTGCCCGCCAACAAATAATAGTAAACCTGCACAAATGGCAACTACCAAAAAAAACTTACGCATAAAATAATTGTTACCAAGCCTTCACCCGAGGCATTGTTAATATTAATCAACAGATATAAGGCAGGTTTTCTGGCTTGTCTGTCTTTGCGGCTACCTTCCCGCTCACATTAAAGCAGTGGTAATTGATTACCGAGACTTAAAATAGACTCACAGCTACGGGTATAGCTCCGGATTTTAACCGGATTCCCTTTTACTAACGCTGCCGAAAGGGCAGGCGTTACACCTCAATCTGCGTGCTAAGATATAGCTATTGCAACTCTTGTGCAACTATTTATAGGATTTTTTTAGAAATTATATGAATTTATGCAATGTAAATACTGCAAAAGCTGCTGTTGGCACATATTATAGACTATTCTCGTTTCTTAAAAGAATGCAACCCCGCGTATCACTACGGAGGGTTGCTCGGGGGAATTGAATGATTAAGAAAAAGTTCTATTAATTTTTCTCGTTGCTACTGTCTGCATATATAACAGAACGGGAAGAGAAAAAGTTTAAGCCCCCAAGCATTTTTTTTGATTTTCTGCAAAAAAAATGAAAGCAAGGTATTGGTAACAGCAAAAAAAAATCAGAGTTGCGCAATGCGCAACTCTGATTTTTGTATAAATAATAATTCTATTATTCTGCGGTCTCTGCTACAACAGTATAAGGAACCTTAACGGTAACCTCTTTGTGCAAGCGGATTGTTGCGGTGTACTCACCTACCTCTTTTGCAGACTCAACAGAGATAACCTTGCGGTCGATCTCGTGACCAAGCTTTGCAAGCTCGTCAGCAATCTGCGCTGCGCTTACAGAACCGAAGGTTGTACCATTCTCGCTAACCTTAACAGCGATTGTGAGAGCAACACCCTCCAATTTCTGAGCAAGAGCCTCTGCATCAGCCTTAATCTGAGCGAGCTTGTGAGCACGCTGACGAAGGTTCTCAGCAAGAACTTTCTTTGCAGACTCGGTAGCGATAACAGCCTTACCGGTAGGAATCAAATAATTACGGCCATAACCGTCTTTTACCTTAACGATATCGTCTTTGTAACCAAGGTTGATTACGTCTTCTTTCAATATTAGCTCCATAATTATTCCTCCTTTATTATTTCATCATATCAGTTACAAAAGGCAGCAAAGCCAAGTGGCGTGCGCGCTTAACAGCCTGAGCTATACGACGCTGGAACTTCAAAGAAGTACCGGTGATGCGACGGGGAAGCAACTTACCCTGCTCGTTCAAGAATTTCTTCAAGAATTCGGGATCCTTGTAATCGATATACTTGATACCGTTCTTTTTGAAACGGCAATACTTTTTCTTCTTGACATCAACTGTGGGAGGTGTCAAATATCTGATTTCTGAAGGTGTCTGTGCCATAATTAATCCTCCTTATTACCTTTAAGATTTCTTCTTTTGGCAGCATACTCAGCGGCATACTTGTCCAATTTCACTACCAATGAGCGGATTACGCGCTCGTCACGGCGATACTGCAACTCGAGTTTTGAAATAACTTTGGGCTCAGCGTTGAACTCAAACATTACATAAAAACCTGTTGATTTCTTCTCGATGGGGTATGCGAGTTTCTTCAATCCCCAATTCTCCTCATTGACAATCTCAGCACCTTCAGCAGTGAGAATGCCTTTGAACTTCTCTACCGCTTCCTTCATCTGAGCATCAGACAAAACGGGAGTTAAAATGAAAACGGTTTCGTATTGATTCATTTTAGTTAATAAATAAATTAATAAATTGATTAAACATCACGTTTATCCAAACGCGGGTGCAAAGATAGAGATAATTTTTCAATTACCAAAGTTTTACACCAACCTTTTTCTAAAACAGCAATCATTAAAGCCTGTGACAGAGTCTATTTAAGCAGCATCATTAAAAACGGCCGCCACGACCACCGCCGAAACCTCCCATGGGAGAACCAAACTGGCGTGGACCGCCATTATACTCTCGTGCTCCGCGACCGCGCTCTCCATGCTGCTCCGCTCCATCGCCCATCTGGTTGAATTTATATACAAGGTGGAACATACAGTAACTATATATGGAATTATTCTCGCTGTCGCTGCGCGAAATTGCCGATATTGAACGCGAAACATTGCTCTGTTCATGCAAAATATCATACATGCGGAACGAAAGAGTGAGCGCATTCTTTGCCAGGAAGCTCATAGATACCTGCGCATTCCACAAAAGCTCGTCGGTATTGAACTGCGGATCACTGTATCCGCGACGGCTGCTCATTGAAAGATTGGTGGAGAATTGCAGATTCTGCCACGGCACACGCACCGTAGTGCTGGGACCGTATGAGAAATTCCAGGTATCCATATTATTCTCGGGACGCATGCTGTATGTGCTATGCGAATAGAGAAGACGCCCATCAAGAGAAAAATCAAAATAATCGGAACGATACGAGGCATTCAACGACTCGCCCGCATCAATGGTTTCGGCAACATTGCGCACACTGCTCTTGCTGCCGCTCATGCTTATATAACCCACCCTATGATTATACCCGAGCGTGGTAGATGCACTATATGTATATTTTTTATTTTTAGGCAATGCCGAATTGTAGCTGAAACCGCCATTGATATTCCAGTTGCCATTGATATTATCGGGCTGGCTGGTGGTAACACCAGTAACCTCATCATATGTCATCTTCTGTTCTATGCTGTTGAGCGTGTAACTGAAACGCATATTGGCACTTATCGTGCGCTGCTTGTCGGGGTTGTTGGTGGTAAACTCTGCGTTCATATTATTATTGAACGAAGGTTTCAGCCCCGGGTTACCCTTTGTTATGTGCAAGGGGTTGGAGTCGTCGGTAATATCAAGCATATCAGTCATTGAGGGCTGCGACATCGAACCACGATACCTCACTCTGAGATTTGTGGTTTTTGACCAACGGTAACTGAAATTAATATTGGGCGACACATTATGCACCGTGCGCTTCACCTCGGTATCAAGCCCCAAATATTTGTAATCCAACCTCGACTGCACCGGCTGCCACGAAACGCCTGCGCTCAAATTGGCTTTTGATGTAATATAACGCAACATAATCTGAGCATCGTGGCGCATATTGCGATATGCAGAGTAGCGGCTCTGGTCGCTGTCAAAATATTGCTGATAATCCTCGGGCAACAATGGCTTGTTATAATGATGATTCATATACATCTCATAATCGAGAAGATTATCGAATACATAAGTTGAGCGGTCGCTATTCTGGTAGCTGTAATTAAAACTGTAATTCAACTGCAAGAAGAAATTTTTCACAATCGGTTCGGTGTAGCTGCCACGCAATGAATACCCCCAGTTCTTATTGGGCGTTGTGGAGTAACGCTTTCTATCGGAAGAGCCACCGGCAGGTGTTTCGCGATAATAATCTACATTGTTCATGGAGTATGAATCGCTCTCGCTCTTGCTATATGAAACATTTCCACGGAAGGTCACATTTCGCCCGGGTTTCGCAAGCCTGCGGTTCAGCATAAGCCCCGCATTTGCCGAGTGGTTACGCGAAAGACCAAGGCTTTCGCTGTTGTTGCCATTTATGGCAATATCCTCGAACTCGGGCAGCACCTCCCCAAACTGCTCTTTGGGATATGCAGCATAATCAAAGGGATCCTCGTCAAATGTTGCCGACAAGCTTCTTGAATATGAATCATTCTTTGAATACGAGATTGCAGGGGTAAATATCAGCCTTGTCAAAGTATCGGGGTTCCATTCTATTCGAAAATTGGCATTTACCCCCACCGTGTGCCCGAAACGTGTGCTGTTGCTATTGCCAAACTGGTTCTTGGCATCTCCCGACATAAAACGCTCGCTCGATGTGTAGCTCCTTGTGTCGCTGTTGCCATGATTGAAACGTATGTTTCCGCCCACCTCAAGGGTATCGTTGCCTGTCACAAAATTAAAGCCGCCCATTTTGGCATTGTTAAGACCACCGCCACGACCGCCGCCCGACATTCCGCGGTCATTTGTATTATTGCCCGAGAGAATCAACGTATAGCGCTGCGTGTCGGTAAAATAGTTGACAAGCCCCTTTGCCGAATATCGCCCCTTGGTTCCGTATCCCAAATCGGCATTGGCAAACAAGCCCTCTTCCACATCTTTACGCATTTGCAGGTCGAGCACCGTCTCTTCCTCGCCATCATCAATACCGGTTATGCGTGCAAAATCACTTTTCTTGTCATAGAACTTCACCTTATCAACCACATCAACCGGGATATTCTTTAACGCCATATCCTTATCGGTACCAAAGAAATCCTTTCCCTTCATCAAAATGCGCGACACGGTCTTTCCATTAATTTTTATTGTACCGTCATCGCTCACCTCCACTCCTGGATATTTCTTAATCAGCTCTTCGAGCATAGAGCCTGCCGGCACGCGAAAAGCCGCCGTGTTATAAACCGTTGTATCCTCCTGTATGGTGACAGGAGGAACCTCGGCTGTAACCTCGGCACCGCTGAGCATCACCACATCGGAACGGAGAACCAAATTCCCTATATCCGTATTTTTACCCTCGACAATTGTAACATTTTTGTCGGCGGGGAGATATCCCACATAAGTAGCACGCAATATATACGAGCCCACAGGAGCAACAACAGAGAAACGTCCATGCCCATCGCTTGCCACTCCGGCTTTATACACCGTGTCGGGGAGAGCCAACAACTGCAAAGCCGCAGTCTGCAGCACCTCTCCGGTTTCATAATCGGCAACCGTTCCGCTAAGGGTACCCTTCTTCACCTTCTCCTGAGCCACCGCACAGATAGCGAGCATGGAGAATATAAATATGTGCAAATATCTCATAACTTTATTAAAAAAACTTAAAAAACACTACCTCTTTTAGACGATTTACATTCCAAATGGTTTAATTAAGAAACTGTAAAATTACAAATAATGCTTATTACAGCCAAAAGCAGAGCCCAAAATCAAAAACAAGTAACTAAATTTGCAAACACAAAAAGACACAAGAAATGCCACAAACAACCCCAAGTACCCCATTCGAATTGTTATCATTGATAACCTCCAAGCCTGCCGACACAAATATTGGCACAACAATAGCCCAAGCCCTCCATGCCACCTTCGGCGACAAGGCGACCCCGGGCGAATACGCCGCAGCGGGTATCATATGTACCCTTTTCCTTTCATCTATCCTCGAGGGATTCCCCACGGCAAAGTTGCACACTTTTGTAAGAAACTACCGCGAGGAGAACCCTTTATTCTCTTTTGACTGCAAAAGCTACGATACAATTTTATCGAACATCGGAACACACAAATTACTACTCATGGACAAAGAGTCGAATTACAAGGAGAGAGAGATTGAGAAACAGGATTTCATGGAATCTTTTGATTTTTTCACCAACCAATAGCATTTTCTTGCTACAAAATTGGTGATTTTCAAAAAAACGCCTATATTTGCATAATTATATATAGTTGAACAATCATCAACAGCAAACACGCATAACAATGAAAAAATTCTTTAACATTTTTTTATTTCAGGCAATTCTTCTTTTGATATGTTCTTGTAGCAGCGACGATTCCGCATACAACCCATATGCCAACAGAGAGAAAAGCCCCTTCTATCCAAGAGAAATAAGAATAGAGAAACAGAGTGAAAAAAGAGATATATCTGAGGTGTGGACACTTGAATACAACACACAAAATGCCATAACCGCCTACACTCACGAAACTATTACCAAATTAGAGAAGAAAGAGGGAACAGAAACAACCACAAAGACCGAGACCGGCAAACTTCTCTACTACCCCAACGGCGACATTTCAAACGAAATAACAATAGAGACAGAGGTTATAGGAATCATCAGCAACACCTATCAAAAAGAGAGTATATTTGAAGATGTGCAATGTGAAAATGGGCGCATAACAAACATTAACCGCAAGATAAGCATCAAAGACAGAAACACCGTCACCAACCGCACATTCACATACACAGGCGACCATTGCACCTCGAGCACATTCACTGACGAGTACAACAGCGACGGTCCCATCACCCACACATACACATACAACTGGGACGGCAGCCACAAACTCACCGGCGTAGAGATTGACGAAGAAGAAACAAGCTCAAGAGTGTACAAGATATTCAGATACCAATATGATGGGCTGAGCAAAGACCGAGGATTCCAAACAAACGCCTTTATATATGAGCAATTCCCGCAGATTTATGCAGCAATGGGATATTTTGGCGAAGATTGCCCATACAACATATACCTTGAGGAACAAAACTTCAAACTGTATATCAACGGCAGATGGGACAAGGACAACTCGTCGGACAGCAAGACTTTCACCCTGCTTGAAAACAATGCCGACGAACTGAAATACGATATATCATCGAATATATACAGCACAAATTTTTACGTTAAATTCATAAAATAACAACACAATGGGCTGCAAACTAAACTATACCGACAGAGAAATTATCGTAGCTCTCATTGAAAACACCCCAAACGATCCACGAATCAATGATTTCATCTCCAACAAATGCCGTGCAATGCTTCTCTACATTTCACGCACCATCTTCGGCAATGATGATTTTAAGAATTTAACAGGAGAATTTTATATGTTTTTAAGCAGAAACAACTGGGAGGTTCTGCGCAAATACAAAGAGCTCAACAAAGCCTCGCTGGTAAGCTACCTTTCCATATGCACATTTAATTATTTTCTTGCACTATACAAAATAGAGAAAAGATATTACGAGCTCATTACAGACAAATTGGAAGATATCTGCGAGGTATTTGACGAGGAAGAGAAAGACCTCGCCCATTTGGCAGTATCCATCGCATACAGCCAGATGAAAGAGAAAAACAGAATTGTATTAGACCTCCTTATCATTGAAGGCAAAAGCGCATTGGAAGCAGCCGATGTTCTGTGGCAATACACCAAGAAAAAAGACATCGACTGGAGAACCCTGCCCAGGAAGTATGTACAAGACACAATAGCAATGAGCAAGAGAAGCGCATGCAACAAACTGCAAACTCTTACTCTTGTTATTCTTGAACAGCTGAAAGGAGGAAAAGGAGATTATATTAACTGATTTAGCATCATCACATCAGTCAATAAAAATGGCGACCGGTTGGTCGCCATTTTTATTGACTATAAGATATCGCCCTCTTTAATCACATATTTTACACCCTTGAAGGTTTCAAATTTATGACGCAGGATTTTTTGATTGGTCTTGAAACGTGCTTTCATGCGCGCAAAGAAAGGTTTCTTAATCACAGGATAAGGAGGCTTTTGTTGCATTATCTCGGGTAAACGGGATTCAACATCTTTCTTCATGCATTGAATAGCCTGCCACACCTCCTGCATAATCTTGTTTTTCGCAAACGCATCTTCGCACAGCTTGCCATATCGCTCCAGCACATCACTCCTGTCAATCACATATCGTTGAGGAGCGAATGCAAAATGAGCCACAAGACAATCACCGTTATAATAATTCATCGTTCCCAACTTAGGAGCTGCAATAGAGGATAGATACTCCTCGTCATCACCGGGAACCACACCGTTGATTTTTGCCATATCTGAGCCAAACCACATAATGAAGTTTATGCTGAAACGATTACATGCCACGGGAACGGTTCCAAAATACAGTTTTTTATATGAAGAGGCATCTTTCTCCATCAACCCCAGGAAATAATGATGCAGCTCCACGGCAAAGCCGCCACGCTTCCACAGGACACGATGGAACGGCTGCGCCTGCATATATTCTCCATAATTAAGAACACCCTTAACCTGCCACAAGTATGAACCCATGGGATTATTCACAACCTGAGGAGTTACAAGGAAGGCGTCTTTATGCTCAATGCGGAACTTAACCATCTTCTCAAACACATCGGGTTCCATCCACACAATATCATCATCAATCTTAATATATATAGAATCGGGCTCCACGCAATAGCGATAGAAAGCGTTTATACTGCTAATTCCATTACAAACGCCATCGGGCTGCCACACCAAACGTATTTTCGAGTAACGCTCCGCCATAAGCTTAAAATATTCGATATCCTGCATATTTGTGGTATTAACCCAAATATCATACCTATCAACAATATCGCTTGCCAGAACATAGGGGAAGATATACTGCATATAACGCATACGACCTGCAGCCGTGCAACAAACAATTTTATACCCTGAATACATAAATCCGTTATAATTAAATTTTCTATAAGACCATACTTTTGCAAATATATGACAATTTTACAAAATTGACTATTTTTAATACAAAAACATAACAATAAAAGCCTAAGCACCCCCATTCTATTGCAACAACCCTTATATAAAACAATTTTGCCGGCTCATTTATTAAAGCCGGCAAAACTTATTATTCCATGAAATGGGTAGAAGCCCAACCACCCCACCCGGGGCGTCATCGCGCGGTATTGTGAAAGTGAAACAGAGAGCCCTGTTTACATAAACCGCCTCACAAAGGTCTCCACTCTGTAAATATCAATCACACTGTCACTTATTTCATGACTTTCACTCTCTATAAACTCTTTTATACTCCTTTTTTCATCATCATACCCCAATACATATACATTATTGCAATGATAAAAAGGCTCGTTCAGTATATTTTTGTTGTTTGTTATCAGTTTCTTCTTGAAGAACAAGGCCTCCAACGCTCTCAGCGTCATGCCGCTTTGCCCCTCTTGCAGCAACTCGACAAGGCATTTGCTATTGGCAATATGCTTCAGCACCACATCATAGGGAACATTTTCTTTAATGTAACACTCTTCCAAATGGTTGTTATGCTTGGAATACTTGTCCTTAAGAATCAAGAAAGAGGGTTTCAACCGCAGCTCCTTCGCCTTGTTCAACAACTCAAGGATTTTATTTGCCCTGTTCTTGTCTTGACCTATAAAAAACAGGTCCGATGCAAAATCGGGATCATTCAAACTCTCCTGTCTGCCATCATAGTCCTTGTAGAACTGGTTTACATATATAAAATTATGATTATCGGCATCCTGCTTGTCAATAGTGTGCAAGGTTATTTTATCCTTGTGCACACAGTAAACATAATGCATTTTGGAAAAGGAGCTTTTCGTACACAGAGAATCCCATATGCATACATTGAATTTCCTTGATTCAATCTCCTTGTTCAGTATCAATATATCTTTGAGATTCTTGTGAAAGAGCAATACAGAATCTTCCTTACCTATTTTTTTAATCTGGTCAATGAATTTCCCGGTATATAAAGTATCGGTCGCAAACCCTCTGCGATTAAACAAGAAAGAACGCATATATCTCAATATCTGAAATTTCAATTTCTTTATTCCTGAAAAGCGCGGATACTCTACATTTATAATACTTATATCTTCTCTTCCTTCAAATTCCGAAAAGATATATTCTGCCATGAAATAATCGTTTCTTATTATGTATAGCATAAAAATTAGAATTCTGTTAGAATGATATGATTAACCAGTGTCCCCCGGCATGTGCGTGCCTCACAACCTATAAGAGGGATAATATTTTTAATTTATAACAAAGATATATCAAAGATTCTTATTATGCAATAGAGTTCCTCATGAGAAACCCGGCTAATTAAAATCATTAATAATCCCAACAACCTTGACTGCATTATCCACACTCATTGCTGGGCTTATGGGCAAACTCAACTCGCAATTATGAATATACTCCGTTACAGGCAATGAGATATCATTCCACTCCTTGTAGCAAGCCTGCTTGTGCGGTGGAATGGGATAGTGAATCATTGTCTGCACACCATTCTTCTGCAAAAAAGCCTGCAACTCATCGCGGCGCTCACACAGCACAGGGAACAGATGGAATACATTTTGCTCAGAGGGCAATGTAACCGGCAATGTTATCAACGGATTATTTATACCTTTTATATATTGCTCGGCAACAGCCTTGCGAGCATTGTTAGCCTCAACAAGATGACGCAACTTCACATTGAGCACAGCAGCCTGAATCTCGCCGAGACGGCTGTTACGCCCCGTATATTCAAACACATACTTTTTACTTGAACCATAATTGGCAAGAGTCCTCACCACATGTGCAAGTTCATCGTCGTTGGTCGTCACAGCACCGCCGTCACCCAATGCTCCAAGATTCTTCCCGGGATAGAAGCTGTGCCCTGCAGCATCGCCCAGCGCACCTGTCATTCTGCCATCGGGAGCCTGGCAACCATGCGCCTGAGCATTATCCTCGATAAGTTTAAGGTTATACTTCTTGCAAACAGAGGCAATCCTTTCGGTCCACGCCAGCCTGCCATAAAGATGAACAATGGCAATAGCACGGGTGCGGGGGGTTATCGCAGCCTCAATGAGGCTGTCATCAATCTGCAAAGTATCGAGACGGGGCTCCACAAGCACAGGCTTGAGCCCATTCTCTGTAATTGCAAGAATTGTTGCAATATAAGTATTTGCCGGTACAATAACCTCGTCGCCGGGTTGCATAACACCCATCTCAATGTATGCTCTGAATATCAAGATAAGAGCATCTAGCCCGTTGGCACAACCCACCGTGCGCTTAACCCCCAGGAGCTCGGAATAACTCTTCTCGAACGCCTCATTCTCGGCGCCCTGCAAATACCAGCCGCTTTGCACCACACGCGCAACCGCCTCATTTATTTCCGCCTCATACAGGGCTGTAACATCTTTAAGAGAAAGAAAAGGTATCATATCCGTAGTCATTAATCCAATCACTCTTCGTCGCGCGACAAAGGCATGCGATATACATTAGTCTCCTTGGGCTGGAAACCCACTGCACGATAGAGCGCGTTTGCAGCCACCCGCGCAGGCTTGGAGGTGAGCATGAGCACCCCGTTCCCCTCCTTCCCGGCAAACTCTATGGCATGCTGCACCAAACGGCGACCATAAGCCCTGCCACGCATTGCCGAATCCACAACCACATCTTCTATCCAATATTTGCGCCCTGTGGGTGCTGGATAGGAGCCAAGGGTTATCATTCCCACCACTGCGCCATCTGCCTGCAGCAGAAACAGATGCGAAGCGGGCGACTCCACTATTGCCCGCAACTCGTTTATGGTAAAATGTACGGGCGACGAGGATAACTGCGCAAGCAAACGGCAGATGGGGGCAACATACGCCTCACGAGGTGATGTGAGTTCAAAAATTTCTTCTTGCATAGAGCTGTTATAGTTTAACTTTGCATTTTACACCTTTCGACTCGTTCTGCACACGGTCGAGCACCGTTACAACATAGGTTACCTTGCCCTCTTCCGTGGCAGGAATCTTGTAATATGTGTTGCGGGTTATTGCAACGATATTGGCAACCGATGTCAGCCTCACCTTCTCGCCCTTGGCAAAACGATAGACAACATATTTTGCGGGGGCATTCATTGCATCGTCACACTCACGGGGGAGCCACACAAGCACCTTTCCACCCTCATCGTCAATCACCTGTACACCCTTTACCTTTTTGGGCGCATCGTCGTCTATAAAAGGCGAGGCGGGCATCAATGCCGGGTAGCAGTGATAATTTTGTGCCAGGATATCGCGGTATCCGCCCACATTGTTTGCAGCCGAGGATGCGTCCCACAAACAGGAGCCCTGAATGGCGGGATACGAGCGTTGCAACTCCATCTTCTGCACCAGCTGGTGGCGCGCGGGATTCTTTGTATCTTTTGCCTTAACGGTGCGGTTCACATCCTGCCCTATGTAGAGAGGGCGTTTGGCAGCATATTTTGCCCACCACTCCACGAGAGCCTCGTAGTCGGCAGCTTTGTGCCCAATCTCCCAATAAACCTGCGGAATACAGTAATCCACCCAGCCCTCGTCAATCCAATAGAGCACATCGGCATTGAGGTCGTCGTAGCACTGCAACCCCTTGGTGCGGCTGCCCCACTCCCAGCTACCCTCGTTGCGGTATATACCAAATGGAGAGACGCCGAATTTCACCCACGGCTTCACCGAGCGCACTGTTTTATAAATCTGCTCAATGAGATTATTCACATTACTGCGCCTCCACAGCGATTTATTCTCGTAGCCGCTTGCGCGGAACCACTTATCGTCGTTAAAAGATTTCCCGTTCACGGGATAGGGATAGAAATAATCGTCTATGTGCAAGCCATCGACATCGTAGCGGGTGATAATATCGGTTATCACCTTGCATATATGGTCGCGGTTGGCTTGCAGCGAGGGGTTGAAATAAAGTTGCCCCTCATACTCTATGAAATTTCCCGGCTGCAACCGGCTCTGATGATTGTCAGCAACAGTCTTTGTCCCTTTGGTGCGCGCACGATAGGGGTTTATCCACGCATGCAGTTCCATATTGCGTTTGTGCGCCTCTGCCACCATAAAGGCAAGAGGATCCCAGCCCGGGTCTTTCCCCTGCTGTCCCAGCAGATAGCGGCTCCACGGCTCGTAGGGCGAGGGATAGAGAGCATCGCCCTCCACACGCACCTGGAAAATTATGGCGTTCACATTCACTTTTTGCAGATTATCGAGCATTGTTGCGAGGTAACCTTTCATCGTAGCCTCGTCCATGCCCATAAACTGCCCGTTCACCGCCTGAATCCAAGCACCGCGAAACTCGCGTTTGGGAGGAATATTCTCTTTGGTTTTAGCAGAATGCTTACCCGCGGAGCACGACAACAGCAACACGGCAAGCAACATTGTGGCAAGAAGTCTCATCGTTATTTGTAGCTTATTTTGAAAATATAGTGCGAAGATAACATTTTTCCCCAACCGCTACAAATCGCCCCTCACTTTCTTTCACCTTCTCTGTGGTTTGTAGGTTTTTCTTTGTGTAATCTGTTTGTTTTCAAAATTACTTTTGCTTATCTAAAGAACGCCATTGTGGCACAAGCGCAAAAAGGCGTGACCGCCCGTGGCTATGTGAACGGGACACTATACTAAGGAATACTGCAAGTTATTGCCTTTTTGACACAGCCCCACATTAGTGTCCACTAAAAAATCGAAATAGTTCTTTGAAATGATTGATATTTAAT
>CAYRFX010000018.1:0-34296 GCA_964423665.1 uncultured Bacteroidaceae bacterium
CTCTCAACACTCGCACCTGAAACGAGCGCGTCTACCATTCCGCCACCTGGGCATTCAAACACGCGCGGGTGCACTCATTAAAAGAGCGGAAAACGAGGCTCGAACTCGCGACCCCAACCTTGGCAAGGTTGTGCTCTACCAACTGAGCTATTTCCGCAGTTACTGCTTTAATTACCCACTTTTGATATTCACTCTCCTTGCCAAGGTTGGAAACCTTTTCTTTTTGCGGCAAGGTTGTGCTCTACCAACTGAGCTATTTCCGCAGTTTCTTCGAAACTGCGAGATTTTCTGCTACGCTCGGCATAAGAATAAATTCTTCTGCACTCGCTGGCAACGAAAATTCCGCAATCTCAACAACATCTACACTCTGTAATTCAACAAAGTCGCCCACAACCGGGCGTTCATCGGTGTTGCGAGTGCAAAGGTACAACTTTTTTTCTTTCCGGCAAGCATTATAGGCACTTTTTTTCAAAAAAAATTAAAATACTTGCTCAGCAACTCCATTTTTCACTCACAATCAATCCGTTAGCACATTCTATCGCGATAATCCTCATAAACAAACACGCGCAACATCTCAAGCTCACCCGTTTCACGCAGGAATGCTATACCGGGGTGAGATATTCCATTAAACATATTTGTCTTCACGGTTGTATAGTGTATCATATCTTCAAAAACCACAGTATCGCCCACCTTCAAAGGTTGCGGGAAACGCCAGCTACCCATATAATCGCCACTCAAACAGCTATTACCACCCAAGCGATATATATTTTCACTGAACGGTGCGCCTTTTACCGCATCGGCATCAAGCGTTTCTGCTCCTGTAATTTTGGGTTGATAGGGCATCTCCAAGCAATCGGGCATGTGGCATGTGAAACTTACATTCAATATTGCTGTGCGAATGCCGCGGCTCTCCACGATATCCACCACACGAGAGACCAGAGAACCCGTTTGCCATGCAAAAGCCGAGCCGGGCTCTAATATCACCTGCAGATTCGGATAACGGCTACGCAGCCCTTTCAAAAGAGCGATAAGATGCTCAACATCATAATCTTTGCGCGTCATCAGATGCCCGCCACCAAGATTGAGCCACTTGATTTTTGGTAACCACGCTGCAAATTTCTCTTCTATATGTTGCAAAGTGTGTTCCAACGCAAAGGAATCGGACTCGCAATGGCAATGGCAATGAAAACCCTCTATCCCCACAGGTAATTCTGCGGGCAACAGGTCGGCGGTAACGCCGAAACGGCTACCGGGAGCACAAGGATTGTAAAGCTCCGTTTCTATCTCGGAATATTCGGGATTTATTCTAATACCACAAGAGATGGCATGCCCCGCCTCCTTTGTCTTGGGATAGAAACGTTCGTATTGTGATAAAGAGTTAAACGAGATGTGGCTGCTGCAACGCATCATCTCGGGGAACTCCTCTTCTGTATATGCAGGCGAGAAAGCGTGTACCCTGTTGCCAAACTCCTCGTAACCAAGACGTGCCTCATAAATGGAACTTGCTGTAACAGAATTTATATATTCGCGAAACACAGGGAAGGTCTTCCACAAGGCAAAAGCCTTGAATGCCAATATTATCTCCACGCCTGCCTCAGTTGCCACACGGCTTATGAGCGACAAATTGCGACGCAACAATGTTTCTTCCATCACATAACAAGGCGATGGCACCTTATTTATAATGTTATTATCCATAGAGAAAAGAGTTATTCTATTGTTTTTAGTTTTGCAAATTTAAGCAACAAAGTTTTTCTACCTGCATTCTTGAAATTTATAACAGCCTTGGCATTTTCTCCAACACCCTCAACAGCAAGCACCTCACCCAAGCCGAAACGCTCGTGCTGCACAAGTGCCCCTGCCACAAGCTTCGCCACTGCAGGAGAAAAAGATGATGCACCGCGCGCAACATCCGATACTCTTTGCAGGTTGGTTCTGCCGACATAAGGGGTTGCGTTCACAGAGCGTTGCGCAACCTGCCTGCCATCGGCATTATTATATGGTGAGAAAGTAGTTCGCGTGCCATAGGATTGTTGCCTGCCATACGTTCCACTGTGTTCATTTTGAGAGGAGAAAAGCGTGCTGCGATTATTTGTAGCAGCAAACATTCCGCCAGAGCGACGCGCAGGCTGTTCACCGATACCATTGCCACATATATATTGCACATCTATCTCGTCTATAAAACGGCTGGGTTCGTGATACTCCGTTGTACCATAGTGGTAGCGGGTTTTTGAATATGAAAGTATGCAATAATCCTTTGCGCGGGTTATTGCCACATAAAACAAGCGGCGTTCTTCCTCCATCTCTCGTGGCGATGTGATAGCACATTGATTGGGAAAGAGTTCCTCTTCGAGCCCCACCACAAATACAGTTCCAAACTCAAGACCTTTGGCAGAGTGAATAGTCATCAAGGTTATATGGTTGTCGCCATCTTCGTCATTCGTATCTTGGTCGGACATGAGCGACACCTCGGCAAGAAAATCGGTAAGGCGGTTATATTCGTTACCCTCTTCCAGTCGCATATCCACAAACTCCTTAATGCCATCGACAAGCTCTTGTAAGTTCTCTTGACGCGCTTTTCCTTCGACACTGTTATCCCTGAAAATATCGCCCCACACACCACTCTCCTTCACCACAACAGAGGCTGTTTCAAAGGCATCTTTCTCGGCAGAGACTGCGGCAAAGCTCTCTATAAGCCCCACAAAGCCCGTCAGCTTCGCAAGCGTTCCCTTGTTCACTTCCAAGCCGTGAGCAACAGGATTCTGCAACACCTCCCACATACTTGTCTCGCCATTTATCGCAGCCTGTTTCACCTTTTGCAGTGTGGTATCCCCGATACCGCGTGCCGGGTAATTAATTATGCGCTTCATCGCCTCCTCGTCGTGGGGATTGCAAATGAGGCGAAAATATGCAATAACATCTTTTATCTCCTTGCGTTGATAGAAAGAGAGCCCGCCATATATGCGATAAGGAAAGGAACGTTTGCGGAATGCCTCTTCAAATATACGCGACTGAGCATTTGTACGATAAAGCACAGCAATATCGCAGAAGTCCTGCCCCTTGCGACGGCGCAACTCGGCAATTTTATTGGCAACAATCTCGCCCTCCTCAAAATCGGAATATGCCGAGCATAGAGCAAGCGGCTCGCCCGCTGCGCGTTCCGAATACACGGTCTTTTCTATCTGCCCCGCATTCTTTTTAATAAGGCTGTTGGCTGCGTTCACAATCATCTTGGTGGAACGATAATTTTGCTCCAGCTTGAAGATTTTGGCATTTTCGTAGCGCTTGGTGAATCCTAATATATTTCCGATATTCGCACCGCGGAAAGCATAGATACTCTGAGCATCATCGCCCACCACACACACAGCCTGGCGTTCCTTTGTGAGCTGCCACACTATTGCAGCCTGCAAGAAGTTTGTATCCTGATACTCATCAACGAGTAGATAGCGGAACTTGCGCACATATTTTTCACGAACGTCGGGAAACTCCTCAAAGAGCCTGTATGTATTGAGCAACAGGTCGTCAAAGTCCATAGCATTTGCCTGCTTGCAACGTTCGCAGTAGCTGCTATATATATAATGTGTATTAGGAATGCGCGCACGCTGGTCATCGCCCACAAGCCCAGCATCTGAAGCATATTCGCGAGGGGTTATAAGATGACTTTTTGCCGATGAAATGCGCTCGCCCACCGCAGCGGGTTTATAGACCTTTTCATCAAGCTGCATCTCCTTAATTATACTTTTTATAAGGCTGCGAGAATCTGCCTGGTCATATATTGTAAATTGCGGGTCATACCCCAACAGATGCGCCTCCTTGCGCAATATTTTAGAGAACACAGAATGGAAAGTGCCCATCCAAATTGCAGAAGAATCTATTTTGCCCACACTGGCAGCTATGCGCTCCTTCATCTCCTTTGCGGCTTTATTGGTGAAGGTGAGCGCAAGTATAGACCACGGCTCGTAGCCCATCTCCAATAGATAGGCTATTTTATATGTAAGCACTCTGGTTTTGCCCGACCCTGCGCCCGCTATCACCAGCGAAGGACCATCGCAATAACGCACGGCAGCAAGCTGCGCTGCGTTCAATTCCTCTTCAAAATTTATTCCCATTATCTTTTCCTAATATTCTGCGAAGATATGCAAAAAATAGCAGAAATGCGAACATAAGAGAAGAAGATGCGTTTATAAAAATGAACATTTCATTTTGGAAATTCAAACAACTTCTAAATTAATTAATCATGAGTACAATTCTAAAAAGCAACATCACAGGCTTTCAAATGCCAGTTCTTCTCTACCCCACAACCGCGCTTGCACCGGTAATAAGCCAATCGACCATAGAGTACCACTATGGCAAGCATCTGCAAACATACATCAACAAACTGAACGAGCTTGTGGCAGAAAGTGATTTTGATGAAATGACACTGCGCGAGATAGTGGAGCAGGCACCCGAAGGACCGCTTTTCAACAATGCCGGACAGGTGCTCAACCACTCACTCTACTTTGAGCAGTTCACACCCACAGCACCGGCAAACAACCACCCCACCGGGGCTCTTGAAAGCTCCATAAGATTTGATTTTGGCAATTTCGACACCCTGAAAAAGAAGATGGAAGAAGCGGCTGCCACGCTCTTTGGTTCGGGCTGGGTGTGGCTTGCACAGGACGAGACCGGCAAACTCAATATCATTAATTGCCACAATGGCGACAATCCCATACGCTACCACATGACACCGCTCTTGGGCATAGATGTGTGGGAACACGCCTATTACCTCGACTACCAGAATCGCAGGGCCGACCACGTTAAACAACTGTGGAGCATCATCGATTGGGAGATGATTGAGAGCCGATTAGATATGTAATAAAACAGATGTAGCAACCCGCGGGTTGCTACATCTGTTTTATTACATCATGAGAACTACTTTACCTCTTTCACCAGATATACAATCACAGGAAGATGGTCGCTATATCCATTGAGCCACACGCCACTGGCATGAGTGCGCTTGGGAGAGCCTTTATACTTTCCCTCGGTCTGCAACATATAGCTACGGGAAAAGATTTCAGGTTTATAATATTTGAGTGTACTTCGGTCTTTTCCCACAAGGTTTGCGGTAAACACCACTTGGTCAAAAAGGTTCCAACTGCCTTTGTATTTGAGAGTGCCAATTCCATCTTCGCGCAAAATTTTCCACCATGGATTATATAAATCGGAGGGATTCTTCAGCTCGTCTCGACTGCGCACCGCGCCAAGTGATTTCTTTATACTCTTATCATCGGGGTCATCGTTAAGGTCTCCCATTATAATCACTTTTGACTCTGGATCTTGCGTCATAAGCGAATCTTTAAGTTCGCGCACCTGCACACCCGCACGCTCTCGTGCCGGAGATTTCGCATAGCGCGAAGGCCAGTGATTCACAATCATGTGCACACGCTCGCCACTCATCATACCGCTAACAATGAGAAAGCCACGGGTCTTGTACTCGTCGCTGCCATTCTCCAGCAAATATGGTGCAAGCTTATATGCATAGGGCTGAAAGAGAGCGGGATTATACAAGAGGGCGCAATCGACACCGCGCGCATCGGGACCCTCGACATGAATAAATTTCCACCCACGGGCTGCCAGCTGTTCACTCTCAACAAGTGCCTGCAACACACGAGCATTCTCAATCTCCGAAACACCCACGGCTGCCATACCCACAGGCAACATATCGGTAGCCATCTCGGCAAGCACCTCCGACATGTTTTTCACCTTGTTCACATATTTCATGGTACCCCATTTGTTTGTACCGTCGGGCAGATACTCAAAATCATTTTTCCCTTTATCGTGAATAGTATCGAACAGGTTTTCAAGGTTATAAAAGCCCACCGCATACATCTCGAAACGTTTTTGCTGTGCAAAAACAGACGAGTTCACCACCGCCGCAAGCAACAGAACGGCTACAAAACAGAATATTTTTCTCATATTATTGATTTTACTTTTTACAAAAAATGATACAAATGCATTCAATGCGTAAAAATACTATTTTTTTATTTTACCAATGCCGAAAAAAGGAAATAATTTTCACACGCTATGTTTTTAACTTATCGACTCTAAAAAAAGAGAGCAAAAGATTTTCAAAATAATGTATTTTTTATAACCTTTGTGAGATTTTATAAATAAACGTTAATATATAGCTCTGACAAGAAGAGCCTACAGGAGTGATATAAGTTTCAACATTAATATTTTATAACAGATGAAAAGATTTTTGAAGTATGCAGTGCTCTTTTTTATCTGCCTCGCATGGAGCAGTAATGCCCTTGCGATAACAGACGGGAAAGACCCCATACAAGTCGTTTTTCGATTTGTAAACGGGAACGACATGTTCTACGTTCCTTGGAACGGCAATGACACCAGTTTGAATTCTTTGTGCGATATTCTCAAGGAGAATTCCAACGGAAAAGGCTCGGTCTATGTAGATGGTTATAGCGACACCAAAAAGCTCTCTATGATTAGATGCAACCGCGTGAAGACAGAGCTCATTTTGCGCGCCGGAGTATCAGAGAACACATTTGCCACCACAAACAACGTGGGAGAGTTCAATGGCATGAAAGATGTGGTTGTTGTAACCGTTGTGGTACCCGACAGCGAGAAAGGAGAAGTTATCGCTGCCACAACAGCCGACGAAGCCGTTGCGACAGTAAAGAGCAACGACACAACAGCGCAGAGCACACCGACAAAAATGCCCATACACGTTGTTAGCGACAGTATTATTGCTACCGGAGCAACAGCAATGGTGGTGCCCGACTTTGCCGGAACAGGCATAGACAAAGACCAGTTCACATTCACAGAAAACATGCTCGACGAAGATGAAGATGTTATACAGGGAGCATCGGCAATGACAACATCGAGCGACGACTATTTCCTTTCCGAGGTGGGCTACCGCTGGAGTTCTATGAGATTCAAATTGCGCGGCTACGATTCTCAATATAACAATGTATATGCCAACGGCGCGTTGCTCAACGATGCCGAGCGTGGTACATTCAGCTATGGAATGATTGGCGGTCTCAACGATGCCACACGCAACCAGGAGAGCAGCACATATCTTGAGAACAGCGGTTTCGGCTACAGTAATGTGGGCGGAGCAAGCAACATAAACATGCGCGCCAACCAATATGCTGCCGGGCACAAGATGTCATTTGTTGCCTGCAACCGCAACTACCTCGCACGCCTCATGTACACCTACTCCACAGGTCTCATGAACAACGGCTGGGCATTCACAGCATCAGCATCATACCGCTGGGCAAACGAGGGAGTTATCGAAGGAACATTCTACAACTCGCTCGGTTACTATTTGAGCGCATATAAAAAGATAAACGACAAGCACAGCATCTCAATTGCCACATGGGGCTCCCCCACAGAGCGCGGACAGCAGGGAGCAGCCACCGAAGAGGCCTACTGGCTTGCCAACAGCCACTACTACAACCCCAACTGGGGATACCAGAATGGCGAAAAGCGCAATGCACGCGTGGTTACCTCTTTTGAGCCGACAGCCCTTTTCACATGGGATTATCAAATAAATCGCGAAACAAAGCTAACCACATCGGCAGCGTTCAAATACAGCAGCTACGGAACAACGGCGCTCGGCTGGAACGGAAACGCAGCCGACCCGCGCCCCAACTACTACAAAAAGCTGCCCAGCTCGGCATATAACGTGTGGGACCTTGAATATTACGATGACCCCGCAAATGCAGCCGAGCAGGAGGACAATATCGCATCGTGGTGGCAGCTCTACAACCATTGGAAAGAGAGCAAAGCCAATCGTCAGATAAACTGGGATTATATGATTTTTGCCAACCAGCAGGCTAATGCCACCGGCAGCGAGTGTCTCTACTATGTTGAGGAGCGTCACAACGACCAGCTTATGCTCAGCATAGGTTCGGTTCTCGACCATGAGTTCAACAAATACAGCAAAGCCAATATTGGTATAAACATAAACACCACAAAAGGTATGCACTACAAGGAGATGAGCGACCTTTTGGGTGCCAACAAATATATCGACATTGACAAATTCTCTGTAGGCGACCACGGCAGCAACAGTTACATCATACAGAATGATGTGGACAACCCCAACCGCCGCATATACGAAGGTGACAAATTCGGTTACGACTACAATATTTATGTGAATAAAATTAACCTGTTCACACAATATCAGTATAACAAGAACAAATTACACTTCTATGCCGGTGCCAACATAGATGGAACAACAATGCAACGCGAAGGCAACATGCGCAACGGACGTGCCACATGGTTTGATGCCGACGGTACAATGCACGATATTTCAAAGGGCAAGGGTAGCACCGCCAAATTCTTAGGCGGAGGTGCAAAAGCATCGCTCATATACGACATTAACGGAAATAACAAGGTGATGATTGGTGGTGGTTACTCGCAGCGTGCTCCTCTTTCATACAACTCATTCGTTGCACCCCGCATACGCGAAGATTTTGTCGAAGGGCTTGAGACTGAAGGCGTACTCAATGGCGAGGTATCTTACGCTGTTAAGTATGGAGCATTCGGCGCAAAAGTAAGCGGTTTCTATACCAAGATAGACAATGCCGTGCAGCAAAGTGCTTTCTACAACGACTCAGAGGGCAAATTCACATATCTCACAATGACAGGTGTAGATAAAGAACACTATGGCGTGGAGGCCGCATTGGTTTATAATGTAACTTCGGCTCTCTCTTTCAATGTGCTTGCATCAATTACCGAAGCCGAATACACAAGCGACACTCGCGGCTCTTCAATGACTGAGGATGAACAGGAGCTTAAGAACGGCAAAGAGTTGGTTCACATGAAGGGTGCAAAGATTGGCGGTTCACCACTCACCGCACTCAGCTTTGGTGTGGATTACAATGTTAATGGCTGGTATTTGAGCGCGAACCTCAACTACTACGACCGCATTTATGTGAGCCCCTCACTCTTCGCACGTTTGCACTCGACGGCAAAAGACGAGGGTGGATATGACGAGAACGGCAACGCTATAACCGGCGTGAACATTCCTTCACAGTTCCGCGGCGATGGTGGTTTCATGCTCGATGCATCAATAGGCAAGAGCATCAGACTCCGTGGCGGCAAGCAGCTCAACATAAATTTAAGCCTTAACAATATCCTGAACAATGAGAATATGGTTACAGGCGGATATGAGCAGAATCGCGGCGACCTCAACGAGGAGAAAGAGAAGAAAACCTATGTATTCTCCAAAAACCCGTTCCTCTACTATGCAAGTGCATTTAACGCATATTTGAACATAGGACTTCGTTTCTAAAAAAGCAAGGAGATAGAAATTATGAAAACAATCAAAAACATACTACTTACAGGCTTGGCGTTGTTTGCCTTCACAGCATGCATGAACGACTTTGATGAGCCCGTTTTCACAGACAACCCGCCTTATGGCAATAACTCCATAGGCACGCCTAACATGACAATCTCCGAGTTCAAGGAGAAGTACAGAAAAGAATTGCTGGCAGCTGTGCCCACAGAAATTACCGAGGATATTATTCTGCGAGGTGTGGTTGTTGCAAATGACGAAAGCGGCAACATATACAAGCAGATTGTCATAAGCGATGGCAATGATGCTATTATAATAGGTATAAACACAACGGGGCTCTACTCTACCCTGCCCATTGGACAGATGGTTGCCCTCAACTGCAAAGGACTTTCAATGGGTGGATATTGCTACCTGCCACAGATAGGTATCCCCTATAACACCGAAAAGTATGGCATCCAAATAGGACGCATGAGCAAAGAGATGTTCGAGGAGCATATAAAACTCCTTAACAAACCTAACGAATATTACAGCGAGCTTGTGCCCGTTGAGCTCACCGCCGATTTTCTTGCCAACAATGCCAACAAGGACCTTTGCCCCCGCTACGTTATAATGAGGGGTGTGGAATTCCAAGGTGCCGACGGCAAAGAGGTTTATGTTCCCGGCGACGAGATACAGGAACGCTATGTGAAGATTGGCGGCAAGGAAGTAATCTTCCGCATAAGCAACTACGCCGATTTTGCAAAGGAGGTAATGCCCACCGGCAAGCTGGATATCAAAGGTGTTCTCACACGTTACAAAACAAGCTCAAAAGATGTGTGGCAGTTTATCTTCACATCTACCAAGGATATAACCCCTGCCGAGTAAAATTTATAATTACATAAAGAAATAATAACAATAAAAAACATATAACAATGAAAAAATTAAAGTATCTATTCATTGCAGCATTGGCATTATTCAGTTTTAATGCCTGCGAAGATGTCCCCGAGCCCTATAAAATCCCGGGCACAGGTGGCAGCACAGGTGGTAGTGGAAGTACCCAGGAAGGTGTATTGGTAAACGAAAGTTTCAAAACAGATTTTGGAATATTTACTCCGGTTCAAACAGAGGGCAATTATCCTTGGGTTATAGATTACAGCACAGCTAAGACCACTTCCTATGTCGATGATAAGAACTATGCAGCGCAAAGCTGGCTCATAGCATCACCCATCGACTTGACAAACGAGACCGAGACATATATCTCTTTTGAATATATTATACGCTATGCAGCGAGTGGCAAAGTTGCAACTAACCACCAATTGCTTATAAGCGACAATTACAATGGCAACCCTGCAAATGCAACTTGGATAAATTTACCCTATAACGCCGTAGAAGGAAGTGACTGGAACACATTCTACAAAGCAAACGTATCGGTTCCCGAACAATTCATAGGAAAGAATAACATCGTTGTTGCACTTAAATACACTGCTGAAGAAAAAGCCGGCACTTGGGAGGTAAAGAATTTCGTTATATCCAATACAGCCACAAATGAAGAGGAGGAAGAGGAGCCTACCGAAGTTATAACTGTTGCACAAGCTATTGATGCATACACCGGCACCCCAAAATCCGCAATTGTTAAAGGATACATTGTAGGCTGGGTTGAAGGTATGAACTACAGCGAAGGTGCCCGTTTCAACGGCAATGTAACCGAAGAGAAAGGAAATACCGATATTATACTTGCCGACAGCCCCGATGAAACAGATGCAAGCAAATGTATTCCCGTGCAGTTGCCCAGCGGTGATGTGCGCAACAAGGTGAATTTGCAGGAGAACCCCGGCAATTACAAAAAACTTGTAACACTAACCGGTTCGATTGAAAAATATTTTGGCGTTCCCGGTCTCAAAAGCGTTACAAAAGCATTGTTTGAGGGCGAGAGCGATGATAACACAGGCGAGGGCGACAATGAGGGCGAGGATACACCCCCTGCTGTAGTAGAAGGTACTATTGCAGCAATACACGCAGCAGGTGCCGGCGAGGCAACAGCCAATGGAACAATTCTTGCAACATACGCTCGTGGTTTCCTCGTAGGCGATGACACCGGCAGTATCCTTGTTTATCTTGGAGAGGATAAAGGACACAAAGAGGGAGATGTTGTTACCGTTAACGGAACAACAAGCGTTTATGGCGGGCTCTTGCAGTTCGGCAACTCATCAACAGTGGAGAAAACAGGCACAGCAATCGTAACGCTGCCCACTGCCACCAAGATGACAGGTGCCGACCTTGACGCATACATAAACAAACCTACTATCAAATATGTAGAATATACAGGAACGCTCAATATCAGCGGTTACTATTACAATATAACAATAGATGGCGCATCTACAGCTGTGGGCAGCATAGGTTACCCCAAAGAGGGACTTGTTGATGCAGACCTCAACGGCAAGGAGGTGAAAGTTACAGGTTACCTGGTGGGAGTGAGTGGTACAAAATATATCACCACCATGGCTACAAGTGTGGTTGCTGCCGATGGTGACGACAACACCGGTGACGATAACACCGGCAGCGATAATACCGGCAGCGAAGGTACCACTATTGCCGAGATTCTTGCATCACCCGCCGGTGATGCCACCGCAAGCGGAACCATCGTTGCTACATACGCACGCGGTTTCCTTGTGAACGATGGAACAGGCAGCATTCTTGTATATCTTGGCAACAACGAATACAAGGCAGGAGATGTTGTTACCGTTAACGGAACAACAAGCGTGTATGCAGGTATTATGCAGTTTGGCAACACTTCAACTGTGGAGAAAACAGGAACAGCAACCGTAACACTGCCCGCTGCCACCCAAATGACAGGTGCCGACCTTGATGCATATTTGAACTCACCCGAGACAAAATATGTACAATATACCGGTACTCTCGAAAAAAGCGGCAACTATTATAATGTAACAGTAGATGGCGCATCAACAGCCGTGGGCAGCATCAGCTACCCCGAAGATGGCGTTGTTGATGAAAGCCTCAACGGCAAGAAGATTATTGTAACAGGTTTTGCCATTGGTGTTAGCGGCACTAAATTTGTGAACACTATGGTTACAAGCGTTGTTGCAGCCGATGGCGATGCAGGCGATGATAGCGGAGAGCAGGATAAAGAGGAGGAGACTCCTTCAACCGGCAATGGCATCACAGTTGCACAGCTTATTGAAAAATACAATGCCGGCGACACTGGTGCGGCAGTTGTTACCGCATACATCGTGGGAACATCAGAGGCGGGTAAATCTAAGTTCACTCCCATTTTAGGTATTGATAATGCCTCAAACACAAACATTATCATAGCGGACAACCCCAACGAAACCGATACAAGCAAATGTATTCCTGTTCAGTTGCCAAGTGGAGCTGTGAGAAATGGTCTTAACCTGGCAAACAACCCGGGTAACTTAGGAAAGAAAGTTACACTCACCGGTGAAATACAAAAATATTTCAGCATGGCAGGCTTGAAGAGCGTTACAGAATACACTATCGAATAATGACCTGCTTTATAAAAAAGATATGCGATGCTCAAAAATGGGCATCGCATATCTTTTTTATATATACAATCACTTCTTATCCACTACCCCAAATGAAAGCCATGTTTCGGGAGGATAGTTTTGTTTAATTGGGCTCTTGGAGGCTGTATAACACTCTTTCAGTTCCTCCAAACAGACATGTGCAACAGCACGCGCCTCCTTTAACTTCTCCTCAGCCGCATCTTGTGCAGCACCGGCCTTTTCAAGGGCAGCGCAAAGTTCCTGCAGCTTTGCAACATCTATCACAATACCCTTTTTCTGCAACACATCTGCCTGTGCCTTTACACCGGCAACCAATGATTGAGCCTTTATTACAGGCTCGGAATAAATTTTATTCATAACTGAATTTATAAATGATTAAACAACCCCATTGGTGGTATCGCCATAACAGAGGGGAGCCCGTTACAGCCCAAAGTACGATGAAACACAAATTGCATATAAGCAATTGGTTTACAGCAAATTTAAGAAAAAAACATCAATTTGTGTAACAGCATATTATAGAGCAAGTGCCGCACACACAATAGGTTATTCATTCATTTACAACGTGTTATCAATTTGTTAAAAATTATTAATTTCAAACTACAATAATAAAATAACAACCATTGCAAGTGCACCTGCAATGGCTGTTATCATACTAAAACGGAATATTCTTCTACATAACTACCCGACGTAAATAAGGCACCTTTTGCACCAGCCACACAACGGCGGCCGACAGAGTGAAAACCGTTACAGCCATCAACAACATCTTAACAATTACCGGAACCGAGGGGATTAAAACGGTATAAACATCGTAGACCACCTGAACCAAAAAGAAATGGCACAGATAGACACCGAATGTGAGCGTTGCCAGTTTATTAATAAATGCAGAGCCGCCAAAACTGATTTTTTGAAACAGGATGAACACAGGGAAGGTCATCATAAAGACATTGATTCCCGAAAAGAGCCACATAATTTCCAAATAGGCATAGTTACCAGGGAAGTACTCCTGCATCACCAAAAAACCGCCAAATGTAATGGCATAACCAACAACGAACATAGGAATACCCACAGCGGCAATCCTGCGCCAACCCCAATTGAGCGGGTAGCGCACAAGATAATGGGCCAGCACGATATAGCCAATGAAACCCGACACATAATGGAACATTCCAAATGAGTTCCAATCGCACAAGCCAAGCAAACCCATATTGCCATAGTTGCCTTTGTACCCCAACAACGGGGCTGCAATATTTAGCAATGGCAAAAAGAGCGACGCGCCCCACACCTGCAAAAACAATTTGATATCCTTGCGGGCTGCCCCTTTGAGCCAGCCATTGAATACCGGCAACACAAAATATATGCCAAGCAACATATACAGATACCAGAACGGTGTGGTATCGTAATTGAAATTAAACACAAAGGTATAAATCTTATTAACTGTGGCAGCCGGGGAGTATGAAGCCAAATCGAGCGACAGGCTCCCCGACCTATATATAAAATTTATATAAACATAATATAACAGCGGGGTGACAACCGACCAAAAAATCAGCGGCACAACAACACGCCCCACCCTCTTTCGATAAAACTCACCCACACTCATATTATTTGGCAACAGCAGCACCCCAGACATCATCACAAACAAAGGGACACAGCAACGCACAAGGCTGCCCACGGAGCACCCTTGCAAAAAAACGCCATAATTACTATCGAAATGAGCCGTATGAGGGTCGGTGCAATGGGCTAGCACCACAAGGAAACAGGCAAACACCCTCAAAGCATCCACCCAAGGAAGATTCTCTCTTTTCATAAGACTTTTAATGATTATGTTTAGCAGTTGCTTGAATTTATATCGCAATATTTTTTATAGGACAAAGTAGAATGTTTGTTTATTTTTCAAAGGGCACATAGCGGGCTATGTAACCGCAGAAAAAGAAACAAACAGACCTTTTTGAACATAAAAAAATAGCGAAACATACTATTTCTAAAGATAACTATTATTTAGAAATTCAAGCAACTTCTTGTTAACAAATATAAATTTATTTATCGGTTTTAGCAAAATATTAATAGAAATAGCCCCGAAATAGTTATCTTCGCACCGATGAACAATAACTCAAATAGAAAACTTATGAAACTATTAGAAGGAAAAGCGGCTCTTGTTACAGGAGCAACCCGCGGCATTGGTCGCGCTATAGCAGTAAAATTTGCCGAGGCCGGTGCAAACGTAGCTTTCACCTATCGCCAAATAAACAATAACGCGCAGGAACTCATTGATGAGATTACCGCAATGGGAGTGAGTTGCAAGGGATATGCGTCGGACGCCTCGGACTATGCGGCGACCGAGGAGACTGTGAAACAGATTCTTGCCGACTTTGGCAAAATAGATATTCTTGTGAACAACGCCGGAATAACAAAAGATGGCATGCTCATGCGCATGACAGAGGAGCAGTGGGACAGCGTGATAAATGTAAACCTGAAATCGGCATTTAACTTTACCCGTGCCGTGGTACCCGCAATGGCAAAGCAGCGCAGCGGAAGCATTATAAACATGACCTCTATTGTTGGCGAGCATGGAAATGCAGGGCAGTGCAACTATTCAGCATCAAAAGCCGGTGTTATAGGCCTTGCAAAATCGGTTGCAAAGGAGATGGGCCCCCGCGGCATTAGAGCCAACTGCATTGCACCCGGTTTCATATTGACCGACATGACCAGCGCCCTGCCCGAGGATGTGCGTGAGACCTGGGCTAAAAGCATTCCATTGCGCCGTGCAGGTGCCCCCGAAGATGTTGCCGGCGTGGCACTCTTCCTTGCCAGCGACCTGTCGTCGTACGTTAGCGGGCAGGTTATCAACTGCTGCGGTGCAATGAGTTGCTAACCTTTCACAAACACCAATAAAAAACGCATAGCCTTAAAAGCTATGCGTTTTTTATTGGTGTTGTACATTATCAATCTTTTTTGCGAGCAATCACATTCTTCACAAATTCCATAACCAATGGAGAGGGGTGAAGCACTGTACTCTGGTACTGAGGCTCATAGATAACACCGACATACCAATCGCAAGCGGGAAACTCCACGATATCTACAAGACCCGATTCGGGGTGAACACCAGTGCACTGCAAACCGACCTTCTCGAGTTCCTCGCGATACTCTACATTAAGTTCGTAACGATGATAATGACGCTCGGTAATCTTCTCGCCGCCATATGCTGCATGAGCCTTAGAGCCTTTGGAAATAATTGTATCGTAACCGCCACGACGCATAATGCCAAAGGGATTACCCACGCTCTTCAAATCCTCCATAAGATCGACAATCTTGTGAGTAGTACTGTCGTTCATCTCATAGCTGCTTGCATCGGCATAGCCAAGCAATGTACGGGCGCACTCTATTGCCATCACCTGCATACCCAACCCTATACCAAGAGTAATAAAGTTATTTTCGCGCAAATATTTTGCCGCAGCAATCTTGCCCTCGAAGCCACGCGGCCCCACACCCGGACAGATTATATAACCGTCCATGCCTTTGAGCACCTCGGCAGCATTCTCATCGGTAATCTTCTCGCTGCTTATAAAGTGAGGCTTAATCTTGCAATCGTTGTAGGCACCACACTGCGAGAGGCTCTCATGAATACTCTTATAAGCATCTTGCAAGTCATATTTGCCCACAAGACCAATGTTTATAACCTTCTTGGCATTCTTCCTGCGCTCCACAAACGAACGCCATGGAGCCAATGCCGGTGTCTCGCCAATCTCCTCGCCCGTGAGGCTCAAGATAGCTGTGTCGAGCCCCTGCTCCTGCATTTTAATAGGCACCTCATAGATAGAGGGCACATCAAGGCTCTGAACCACACAATCGGGACGCACATTACAGAAACTGGCAACCTTCTTACACAAACCGGCACTCAATTTATGCTCGGCACGCAACACAAGACAATCGGGCTGGATACCAAGACTCTGCAACTGCTTCACAGAATGCTGGGTGGGCTTTGTCTTGAGCTCGCCTGCAGCTGCAAGATAAGGAACATATGTGAGGTGCACACACACAGCTCTGTTGCCGAGTTCCCATTTAAGCTGACGCATAGCCTCCAAGAAAGGCAAGCCCTCTATATCTCCCACAGTTCCACCAATCTCGGTAATTACAAAGTCGAATTTCTCTTTTGTACTACCACGTTTCATTTTACGTTTAATCTCGTCGGTGATGTGAGGAATAACCTGAACGGTCTTTCCAAGATAATCGCCACGACGCTCCTTTTCAATAACCTCGCTGTATATGCGACCTGTTGTAAAGGTGTTCCAACGGGTAGTCTTTATATCGGTAAAACGCTCATAATGCCCGAGGTCAAGGTCGGCCTCATGGCCATCTATTGTAATATAGCACTCACCATGCTCTTGCGGATTGAGAGTACCCGGAGAAACATTTATATACGGATCAAATTTTTGGATTGTAACCTTGTACCCCCTCGCCTGCAACAATTTTCCAAGAGAAGCCGAGATGATACCTTTGCCAAGAGATGACGCAACGCCACCGGTAACGAAAATAAATTTAGTTTCAGCCATATAGAATCTTATCTTATATATTCAAATTCGGTTTTGTCCAAACCTATGGCTTTGCTTACACGAAGCCTCTTACCCACGGCTTTGCTTCGCGAAACCGTTCACGCTCGGCAAAACAAACAAGCTTCTTTTGCTCTCGCTTACCCACGGCTTTGGACATACAAAGATAGTGCAAGCCGAGAGCAATACAAAATAAATTTGGATTTTTTGAAAAGAAAAAATCAAGAAAATTCACCGCAACAAAGGCAACGGAAAAAGCGACACAAGTTATTGCTCGAAATTCGTTGGGGAGCATGCTTCACAAAAGAATTGAAGAGCAATAACTTATAACGCGAGCACAGCGAGAGGTGCTTGTTCCGCAAGGAATAAGCAGGATTTTTTCGTGCAAACAATAGACAGTTATATAAGTATTGCCGAGGCGCAGCCTATCTTGGGCTTTGCCAAAGATAGTGCAAGCCGAGAGCAATACAAAATAAATTTGGATTTTTTGAAAAGAAAAAATCAAGAAAATTCCAACGCGAAAAAACCTTTTTGGGTGGAGCAACAACACACGGTTACGCAGACAACACAACAAACGTGCCCGCTTTTCACAAAGCAGGCACGAACAATTTTTTATCATGAAAATGAAAAAAAAGAATATTTAATTGCAGTTATACAAATTACCCTATTTACTATACAGCATATTGTACTGGTTGTAAAACTCATTTATAGCACTGCTTTCGGCACTATTAAGTTTTTTCCCTTTGCAGTTTTCATAATCGTTCTTAAAAGCCTCCTTATCCGCAGGCAGAGAGGTGTAGCCCTTCTCTTTGCAAAAAGCAATCACCTTGTCCAACGCCTTGTAGCGTACATTACTTTCCAATTCACGTTTGTCATACTCATCACAAACCAAAGTCTTTAATTTTTCAAAATCCATAAGTATCAATATTTTAAGTTATTAAAATTCTAATAGGTTCAATCTGCAAGTTTAGAGTCAAGAACTCTTTTTACTATTTGAAAATCCTTTTCCAAATTCCTTTTAATCTTTTTTGTTTCTCCAAAATCCGTATACTGAATTACAACTAATTTTATATTATTTTTAGCTAACATTTCAACACGTCTTTGATCATATATTTTTCTCTGCTCACCTCTTGAAACACCACTAACAGTTTTCTTATTATCAAAAAAAGGGGTGGAAACAGTATGTTGGGATTCATGGTATTCCACTACCAGATTGAGTTCTTTATAATAAGCATCAACAGGCAAAAGCCTCCCCGTATCACCTTTTAAGAAAGGGAATTTATGCTGTCGTGAAGCCGTTGATTCAAGTACTTTATCACACAAATCTATCACATAATATTCATCAGATTCCTTTCTAGAGTTTGATGCAGGCTGCAAGTTCTTTATCTGTTTTGCGATAAATTCATCTATATTTTCTTTTTCATAATCCTTTATAATATTTTTAGATTCATTACAGTTTAATGGAGCAAAGTACCATGAAATATTTTTCCTTTTTTGTTCAGCTATAGCATAGGGAATTAAATCTAATTGATTGTTTGAATGCAATTCTCTCAAAACATTTCTAATGGGTAATCCGTTTCTTGCATAATCCTTGTTAAATACCCCGTCCTCAACAAATTGTGGCATGAGATCTAATGCTCTAACTTTCACTTTATTGACCTCGAAATATTTTTTAAGAACCTTATTAATTTCATCTATTTTTTCATTACATACCATCATAATTCTATTTTAATATTAGCCAATGATTTTTATTATATGTTTATCTATCAAATATTCTAACTTACGCAAGTTAAACCCTTCATTATCATTAAAAAAGTCTGTTATATAAAACTTCAAATCACGCATACAACATCTTATAGTTTTCTTTCTATTTGGAGTTGCATTTTCCAATTCTGCAACCAAACGTCCCAGCCTACTAATTTCGTCTTTTGTAAATTCTGTTTTCCCTTTCATAGCTTTACCATTTTGCTTGCTGCCGGCTCCTTTGCAACGGTTTCTATAAATAAAAAAGTGTGGAGCCAATGTTTTATCATCATAGAGGCTCTGGTAAGCCCAAGAGGTTGATAAACAATACTCCACACCTGCATTATTATACAAATAGGTATATAATACAAGCAATGAGAGCATCGCTATTATCCTTCCTCTTGTTTTGAAATTTACCAGATTCCTATGAGAGGATAAAAGTGATACACTTTCATCTAATTACTATGTCCGAAACGCGATAAAGCGTTTCATCGGCAAATATAAACAACTTTTTTGCATAAATGCAGGGTGGAATATCTTTTTTATCATTTTTCTTTAACTGTTTCTTTTAAGAGCCTCTTCATAGACCGAGCGGACACGTTCACGCAAATGCTGTGGTGAAATAACGGTGAGCGAGCGGCTGCGAGAGAGCAACTCCATAACAAAGTCGTTGGTGATGCGCAAACGCACGGAGATGCGGAACTCATCGGGAGTATCTACCAGCACCCGCTGTGAGTGGTGCAGAGGCAATGATTTAAGAAACTTGCCATCGAGGGCATCATAGGAGAGTTCTATATCTTCCACAGGAATATCCTCTTGCACCCAAATTCCATAACTATCGCGAAAGAGAGCATCAACATCTATTGTTTCATCTCGCTCAGCCTTCTCATTTGTCAATACAAGGTTGCTTATACGCTCCACCCCAAAAATCTTCAACTCACCCGCCACCTTTGCCAGCAGATACCATCGTTGCTGCGACTCTTTCAACAACTGAGGCTCGGCAATGTAGTGCTTCATAGTATCATCGTGACGCACAAAGCAATAATCGAACTCTACAACACATTGACGGCGCACCGCCGCAATAAGACGGGCAAGATTATCACAACCAATGGGACGATGATGCTCGGCAACGACAAATTGTCCTATTCCATTATCTGGGTTTATGGCATTGAGAAGGTCAAAATTCAGCAATAGCGACTCAGCTTTGTCAAGCAACCCTTTGCTCTCATTGTCTATCACAATACAATAGCCTGCACCTTTTTTATATGCAACCTCTACATAATAGAACTGCTCTACATCTCCTATGTCGCGTTGCATGGTACGCTTCGAATATTCATCGAGCAGGAAACCGCGCTCGTTCATTTTTTCTATCACATATGATTGCAACTCCTCGGGTTGAACGATTCTGCCATAGCGCAGCTTGCTCAATATTAAAGCTTGGCGCACAAATACCTCTGCATTTTTCATAAAACTTAATTTTAAACTGCTTGTGATGCAAATATATGGCGACAGAACGACAAAACTTGTCGTTCATAAAAAATATCGGTTATTTTTTTGAGATTTTTTAGAAGCTGTTTGGGCTCACCTGCAAACTTTGCCGGTGAACCGGAAATGTTTTTAGAAATTCAAACGGCTTCTTAGAAGAGAGATAAAAAAAGAGGAGAGAAAAAATCTCTCCTCAAAGTAGCGGGGGAAGGGATCGAACCTCCGGCCTTTGGGTTATGAGCCCAACGAGCTACCACTGCTCCACCCCGCGATGCGGTTTTCAAAACTGATGCAAAGGTAATGCTTTTTTGGTGAGCGACCAAATTTTTCCGCAACTTTTTCTCAGAACTAAGCATTTTTTATTCTATTTTAAGATATTTTTATTGCACAGCTGTGCAAAAAGTTATAATTTTGCCACAGAAAATGAATGACTTATGAGCACAATCGACACAAAAGAGCAACTTATCAAGGTTGCAAGAAAGCTTTTTGCCAAGCAAGGGATTGATAATATCACCATGAATGATATTGCCGTTGCTGCCAATCGCAGCCGTCGCACTGTTTACACATACTTCAAGAGCAAGGAGGAGTTGCTCGAAGCATCTATTGAGATGGAGGTGAAAAAAATCTCCGCTGCCATAACAAAGGTTGCGATGTCCGACTTGTCGCCCGACAAAAAGATTGTGAAACTCATTTTCGTGCGTTTGCACTCCACACGCAGCATTGTACGCCGTAATGCAGGTTTGCGTTCGGAGTACTTTAATAATGTGTGGATTGTGGAACACATTCGCCGCACATTCGATGCGCGTGAGATAGCCCTCTTCCGCGCCATCATCTCAGAAGGCAAGCAACAGGGATTGTTCACAGTTGAGAGCCCCGATCTTGCCGCGCGTTTCCTTCACTTCTGTTTGAAGGGCATTGAGATACCGTTTATCAACGGAATAATGAACAAGAACAACGACGACAAGTTTGTGCAGCACTTTACAGAAAAAATAGTTCTCAATGCACTGGGACAGACAAATATTCCCCAATAAACACCTGCCATGGATATTCTACACGAAGACAATCACATTATTATAATAAACAAGGCGGCCGGAGAGATTGTGCAGGGCGACAAAACAGGCGACATCTCTTTGTGCGACAAGATGAAAGCCTTTCTCAAAGAGAAGTATGCAAAGCCCGGCAATGTTTTTGTGGGGTTGCCACATAGGCTCGACCGCCCTGTCAGCGGCGTTGTAATATTTGCAAAAACAGGCAAGGCGCTTGAAAGGCTCAATGAGATGTTTCGTGTGGGGAGCGTAAAAAAGATTTACTGGGCGATAACCAAAGAACGCCCCGCACAGGCAGAAGCCGACCTTGAATGTTGGATTCTGCGCAACGAAAAAATGAACAAGAGTTTTGCCTATGCAAAAGAGGTGAAGGGAGCAAAAAAGGCTTTGTTGCACTACAAACATCTTGCAGCTTCGCAGAACTATAATTTAATTGAGGTAGAATTAAAGACCGGGCGCCACCATCAAATACGTTGCCAGCTGGCATCTATCGGCTGTCCCATAAAAGGAGACCTCAAATATGGAGCCAAACGTTCCAACCCCGATGGGAGCATCTCTCTGCATGCCCGTTATGTGGAGTTCGTGCACCCTGTGTCAAAAGAACTGTTGCGCATCACCGCTCCCCTGCCTACCGATAAATTGTGGCAGAGTTTCGAGCAGTAACCGCAGTACACTCCATCACTCTTTCCTTTTATAATATAGAACAGAGCTGTTTCCCTTACGGAACAGTTCTTTTGCCGCGCAACGCACATCGGCAGCCGTTACGGCACGATAACGTTCCACCTCTTTCAGGTGCAGGCACGCGTCGCCTCGTAACTCGGCAATAGCAAGATTACCGGCAAGATTCTCGCCTCCGAGGTTACGGAAATAGAACTCCGATTCAAAACGATTCTTTACCTTCTCTATCTCCTCGGCAGGAACCTCCTGCTCTTTCAGCTCATCAAGTTGTTCCCAGATGGCAGCCTCAGCCTCTTCCATAGAAACTCCTTGTGCCACACGCGAATATATCCAGAAGAGCCCGGGGTGTTCACTGCCCGAGATGAATGCATCTATCTTGGAGAACAATCTCTTCTCTTTCACTAAACGGGTGAGCAAACGCCCCGAGTAGCCATTGGAAAGAATATCCGAGATGAGGTCACACGGATAATAATCGGCATCATCTCTGCCACCCATGTGGAATGCCATATACAGAGCATTTTCGGGCACCGGACGATAGACAGTCCTGCGGCGTGCCCTCTGCTGACGGGGCTCCACAGGGAGCTGCGGGCGTTTATACCCCTTTGCAGGAATTGAGCCGAACCACTTTTCGCTCCACTCCGTTACCTGCTCAAAGGATAGGTCGCCAAGCACCACAAGAATAGCATTGTCGGGGGAGTAATAGTGTTTGTAGAAATTTCGCAGATGTGCCAACGGCACCGATGCTATATGGGAAGGCTTGCGCCCTATCGTGGACCAACGATAGGGGTGTTTTTTATATGCCATAGCCCGCAACAGCATGCTCACATCGCCATAAGGGCGGTTCAGGTTTCCCTGCTTGAATTCCTCGATGACCACATTGCGTTGCACATTCACCTTTTTTGCGCTAAGCGAGAGGTTGCGCATGCGGTCGCTCTCCATCCAGAAGGCGAGTTCGGCATTCTGTTTGGGAAGAGATATGTAATAATTTGTAATATCATTATTGGTATAAGCATTATTTTCGCCGCCTGCGCTCTCCAAAGGCTCGTCAAATGAGGGCACAGCCTTTGTGCCGCCAAACATCAGATGTTCAAAAAGATGAGCTATGCCGGTGTACTCATAATCTTCGTTTTTAGAGCCCACAGCGTAAAGCATATTCACATATACCATCTGCGAGTCGGGTGTGCGATGGTGCACAATACGCAACCCGTTGGCAAGGGTTATTCTATTTATTTTCATCTTCGAGCAAAGTAACTCTCTTTATAACAACATCTTTCAAAGGACGCTCACGCACATCGTAATCCACGCGTGAAATTGCTTCAACAATCTCTATACCCTCTATTACCTCGCCAAACACAGTATAATAGCCGTCGAGATGGAACGCGCCACCATCTTCCTTGTAACCGCGACGCTGCTCCTTGGTATATGCCCACTTCTTCCCTGCCATGGCAGAGTCTGTCATTGCACTGAACATATGAATCATCTCGTTCAGTTCTCTCTTCTTCTTCGCGCTCTTCTTGCTCTCGGCATAGAGCTTATTTATTTTATCGGCATAAGGCTTTTGCAACCCCTCGTACATGAGACGGCGCAGAGTCTTGTTGTACTTCACCTCATGGGCATTTAAGTTTTTATCATACACCTTCTTGCCTGTGATTATGTAGAACTGGCAACCCGATGACGATATTCCCGGTTTGAGACTTGCAGCCGACAATGCACCACGCTTGTGCCAATGCTTGGTAACATCAATCTCCATGGGTATATTGTAGCTCACCTCTGTTGTACCAAGCTTCGCACCCTTTGCCGCGCCGCGCGATTTAGGGTCGCCCGCCTGTATCATAAAATCCTGCGACACTCTGAAAAAGAGCTGTCCGTCATAGAAACCATTCTTCACAAGGTTTACAAAATTCTTGCGATGCTGTGGTGTCTCCTTATAAAGTTTTAATTTAATATTGCCCATAGAGGTTTCCATGAGCACATATTGGTCGCAATCGGGGCTATCTTCATTCAACTGCTGTATTCCAAACTCGGTTGCGGGTGCATCTCCCTTAGAACCGCTACATGCCGACATCAGCAGGAGCGCGAGGGACATTAATAAAAGAGTTGTTTTCTTACTCATAATTTCATCTGTTCTTAGACAAGTCAAAGATAGCACAAGTAGTTCTAAATTAAAACTATTTTACAACTTTTTTAATTCAATCGACACACCCCGCACACTTTGTTAAATCTTTGTTTCTGCAAAAAATATTAGGTTCGCAGATGTTTATACATAATATGCGACAACAAATGCACAAAAAAGAGCAAAAGCAAAAAAGTTCCACAGCCAAAATAGCGGCTCATAACTTTTTTTTTAATTACTTTGCAAGGTTATGAAGAAAAGCAACAGAGCAAAAACCGTTTTCAGAATTATGACAACTGCCATAATTACACCCATTGTAATAATATGGGCATTATGCTTTTTGCTCTATCTGCCACCAATACAGGAGTATGCCATACGCAAAATAGAAACTGCAGTTGCGCAGAACAGTGACTTTGTCATTTCGGTGGGGAGAATGCGTCTCTCATTCCCCTTCAAGCTGACAATCAGCGATTTTGAATTGAAGAAGGAGGAACAGCTCATAAGCAAAGGCAATGATATTGCCATAAATATAAATCCACTACCACTGTTGCGTGGTGAAATTGAGTTAAATTACATTCTCCTGGAGCAGGTGGCTGTGGACACACGCGACCTTATAAACGGCACATGCATAGCCGGCAATGTGGAGTATTTCAGGGGTGTAATACGCAACATCGATATTGCCAAAGAGCTTGCCGACATAAGGCAGATACACCTAAATGGAGCAAACCTGAAGATTGAGCTGCATGAGACAGAAGAGGAAGAGGAAAAAGACTCTGCTGCAACAAACTGGGAAATACGCCTGCGCAAAGGCAATATAGAAAATACTTTTATCACTATTGTACAGGATAGTACAAGCATAGCCACAGGAATAAAAAAATTGACAGCAAAAGAGGCGCAAGCAAACATTGCCGATAATGAATATACCCTGGGACTCTTACAACTTACAAAAGGCAGTGTTGCATATGACCATGGAACATTACCACGCAACGAAGCACCGCTGGATCATATTGCCATAGAGGATATAAATATCACCGGAAAAGGTTTTTTATATTCTCAAACTGCACTAACTGCAGTAATTGAAGAACTCACTTTCAACCAGCCCGACGGTATAAATATTGAGAACGGCAATTTTAGAATAATAGCCGACGACTCGCATATCGGCATTGAGCATGCGACCATAAGAAGCGCAAACGGATCGTTTTTCGACACAAACGCCACGCTCTCAAAATCAATTCTGCAAGGGGACGCGGATAGCCACATCAAAGCCTTTGCCACAGCTCACATTGACAAGCGAGACCTTAAAGGATTTCTCACCACCGAAGAGCTAAAATCGTTCAACGGCATGCCCGACTCTTTATTGAACGCTGAGATTGCCATGCAAGGCACTCTCGGAAACACCATTATAAAAAACTTGGCTGTTACAATACCCACTGTCGCCACCCTGCATGCCGAGGGCAGACTAACAAACATAGGCAGCAAAAATAGCGAAACAGACATTTTGTTCAATGGAAAAATATTAGATACCGCCCCGTTCACCGGCGCCACCGACAAAGAGAGACACTCCACCACATTAACCGTAACAGGAGAGGCTAAGACGAGAGGCAGCCTCTGTTCTGCCAATGTAGCCGTGGAGGGCAACGGCGAGGGAAAAATCCTTGCTGCTTATGACACGGAAAAAGAGATATATGATGCAAAGATAGATTTCAAGCAGTTTAACCTTGAATCGTCTATGGCAAACGTGCCATTGCGGGCACTCACAATGCGTGCATCGTTATCGGGAGCCGGAACCGACATTTTTTCTCCGCAAACCTACTACCAGCTTTTTGCAAACATCGACACTTTGCAATACGATGGTTATATAATGAGTGATATTACGATGAGCGCATTCCAAGCAAACTCATTCTCCCTAATATCATTAATTTCGAACAACCCACATTCAGATTTTGAACTAATCGCCAACAGCCGCATAAGTTCCGCCGAAATATCAAACAGCACAGAACTTAAGCTCAGGAACCTTGCATTAAACAAAATGGGTATAAGCGACAAGGAGGTGAACGGTTGTATAAACCTGCGTATTGAGGCAAGCACAGATATGAACAATACTCACAGCCTGAAGCTGCGTGGCAACGACATAGCCATAAACACGCCGCAAAGAAGATTCACACCTGCCGACATAAGCATCGACGCCTCCACCGCTCCCGACAGTTCATACATCATTGCCACCAATGGAGATTTAAGCATCAATGGTACACTCGCAAGCGGATATGAGCATCTTTTCAAGCAAGTAGCCAAGTTACAGGAGATGTTCACACAAACACGATACAGCGAAAGGAGCATGTATTATGCAACCGATTTTATGCGGCTCATACCTGCCACAAACCTTGATGTGCATTGCGGGAAGCAGAATATGCTCCACAATTTCATGGTAATGAACAATATAGATTTTAACAGCATAAATTTAACTTGCAACATAGACAGTGCGTCAGGAATAAAGGCAAAAGGAGCTGTTTATAACCTTAAAACCACCGATGCAAAGCTCGACACCATACGTTTTTCGGCAATACAGGAAGAAGAGAACATCAAATACTTTGCAGGGGTACGAAGTTCGGCAATAACACCCGAAAAGAAAAAGCAGAGTTTCCGCGCAGCACTCTACGGCAACCTGCTCCGCGACACGCTGAACACCAATTTCAGCTTTACCGGAAACGACCACAGCAGCGACACAAGAATAGGAATAAATACACTGCTCATGCCCGAGGGGCTCAATATCCATATATTACCGCAGGCAAAGGTCATTGGCGAGATGTTCGACATAAACAGAGACAACTACATAAACATTGGAAAGAACGAGGCTATCAGCGCAAATATTCGTGCAACAGACAAATATGGTTCGGGCTTTCACCTATATACCATTGAAGACAGCACTGCAAAACAGGATATCAGCCTCGAACTCTTCAACATAGATTTGAAGAGGTTCACTGCCGCAATGCCCTTTACGCCAGACATTGCCGGGAGATTGAACAGCGACATACACTTCCGCAATGAAACGGAAGGCATGATTCTCAGTTGCGACATCATAGGCGACAGCATTGCCTATGAGAGCAACTATATTGGTAATGAGATGGCAGAATTTGTTTACCTGCCCAAACCTGGCGGCAACCACATCCTTTCATTGTTACTTTATCATAACGATGAAGAATATCTCGACATACAGGGAGACTACAACAGCAATGGCAATATAAACGGAGAGGCAACGCTCACAAGACTGCCATTAAAGGTAATGAACACATTTACCAAGGGCAGCAACCTGAACATCGACGGATATATCGATGGCACCCTCTCTCTTAACGGACCATTGAGCAAGCCGCAGTCAAATGGATTCATTCAGTTCGACTCGGTTTATGTAGATGCCCCGCTGCTTGGCACGCAGATGCGCCTTGTCGATGACAAAGTGAACATAGATGACAGCAAAATAAAATTTAACGATTTCAAGATTTATGCAAAGGGCGATAACCCGTTCAAGGTAAATGGAGAGGTTGATATTTCCCATATTATTAACCCTGTATTCAACCTGAGAATGCAGGCAAAAGACTATGAACTCATTAATGCGCCCCGTCAAAAGGGATCGGTGGTTTATGGTAAACTATCCCTCGATATAAACAGCTTTATTTCGGGCCCCATGCAATCGCTTAAGATGTATGGCAACGCAACTGTGCTTGGCAACACAAATGTTACTTATGTGATGCCCGAAAGCAGTATTGCCACAAACAACGAGCTTGATGGGCTTGTTGAGTTTGTAAACTTCAGCGATTCCACAAAAACAACTGCCACAGAAGAGAGCCCCGACCTTGGCAATATTACAATGTCCATGACACTGAACATTGAGGAAGGAGCGTGGATAAATGCCGACTTCGACTCTTCACGCGACAGCTATATAAACCTGCAGGGTGGCGGACAGCTCAACATGAGCTACACCGGTGAAACAGGAATAAGCCTCACGGGGCGTTACACTCTTAACAATGGCGAGATGAAATATCACCTGCCAATAATTCCGTTAAAGACCTTCAAGATAAGCCCCGGCAGCTACGTTAATTGGACCGGAGACCTCATGAACCCGACACTGAACATCACTGCACTCGAAAGAGTTATTGCATCGGTATCGGTTGATGGCGGCAACAACCAGCCCGTGGCGTTTGATGTAGGGCTTGTTCTGAGCAACTCGCTCGACAATATGGGGCTCAGTTTCACGATGAAAGCCCCGGAGAACGCAGCTATACAAGATGAGCTGAACAGCCTCGATGCCGAAACGCTCAACAAATATGCTGTAACCATGCTCATCACAGGAGCATATGTGGGAAGCAACGGCGGGCTCACTGTGTCAAATGCTCTCACATCGTTCTTAGATGCAAAAATCAATGATATTGCGGGCGACGCAATGAAGAGTGTGAGCATAAATGTGGGAATAACCGATGTGGAAAACAAGGAGACAGGAGGCTCATACACCAATTATAGTTTCAGCTTTGCAAAAAGGTTCTGGAACGACCGCTTGACAATAGTTATCGGCGGAGAAGTAAATAGTGGAGACAACCCCGAGGAGGGGAACAGCTTTATAAATAATGTATCGCTTGAATGGAGGCTCACTGCCAATGGCAACCGCTATCTGAGACTTTTCTATGACAAGAATTACGAGTCTATTCTCGAAGGAGAAATCACTGAAACAGGTGTGGGTTATGTATATAAACGCAAGCTGAACAATCTAAGCGAGCTGCTCTACATAAAGAGACACGACAAGCAATCCCCCATCGGCAACAAAAAAGAAGAATAGAGATGAGAAGAATATTTATATATATAATAACTGCCATACTGCTCGCAGGCTGCTCCACCACACGACACATTCCTGCCAACGAGCAGCTATACACCGGAATTAAAAAAATTGAGTTTGATGGCGAGAAACAATATGCAGGCGGCAACACCGGGCAACAAGCCGTGGAAGAGATTATTGCAGCTCTCGGTTGCCCGCCCAATGGTGCAATTGCCGGCAGCTCCACCTATCGTGGCTTCCCCATCGGGCTATGGTGGTACAACGCGTTCTACAACAGCAAGAACAAAATGGGCAAATGGCTCTTTGAAACATTTGGAGATGCTCCCGTGCTCATCTCCAATGTTAATCCCGAACTGCGCGCACAAGTAGCAAACAACATTCTCAAATATTATGGTTATTTCAATGGAAGCGTTACAAGCGACATTATCACAGACAAGAGAAACAGCAAAAAAGCAAAAGTTGCATATAATGTAACCCTGCACGAACCTTATATATATGGAAACATCGAATACAGAGGATTCACGGGAAAAGCCGACAGCCTTATAAAGGCTACAAAGGCCGACAGGCTGATAAGAGAGGGGGAACAATTCAGCGCAACCGCCATAAACAGCGAGAGAGAAAGAATAAACACCCTTCTTCGCAACAACGGTTATTACTTTTACCAACCGACATTCACCCGTATTCTTTCCGATACAATCAACACACCCGGAAAAGCACAAATGCGCATCGAGCCGCAAGCGGGGCTCGCAAAAAGAGTAAACCGCCCATACAGGATAGGGAAAATAAACATTCACATATTAAAGAATGGCGCCACCCCCTCACAAGGCAACAACGACACGATAAGCCGCAAAGGTTTCACATATACATTTAGCGGTGAGAAACCTCCTGTACGCCCGGGCACCATGCTACGCAACATCTTTATGCGCCAAGGAGATATGTACTCGCAAGAGGCTCAGCAAAGGACCGTGGCGCGTTTGAGCCAGATAAATATATTCAGCAACAGCAACCTCTCTTTTACCCCACGAGGCGAGAGCGACACTCTCGACCTGAACATCATGGCACAGCTCGACAAGCCCTACGACTTCACTTTTGAGATGAACCTCACATCGAAGAGCAACAACCAGATAGGACCGGGCAGCATTATAAGCCTTTCGAGAAAGAATCTTTTCCGCGGGGGAGAGACGCTTACAATGAGCCTCAAAGGCTCTTATGAGTGGCAAACAAAAGATGAAGGAATAACCGACAAGGACCTGTTGAACTCTTGGGAGATGGGAGCCGATGTATCTCTCACCTTTCCACGCCTTTTCCTGCCCTTTTTCCAAAGGAAGGTTATGCGTGTGCCCTCCTCAACCTCTTTCAGAGTGTATGTAAACAGGCTTAACCGTTCGGGATTTTTCAGAATGATACATTTGGGTGGAGAGGCCTCGTACAAGATATATACAAAGAGCACAACCACACACACTATCACTCCGTTGCGCCTCACATTTGACCTGTTGAGAGACACCAGCGAAAAGTTTGACGAGATTGTTGCCGGCAACCGCTCCTTGCAGAACAGTTTCCGCGACCAGTTTATTCCGGCTATGCAATACACCTTTATATATGACAATGCAAAGACACGGCATCGCAACAAAAGTTATTTCGAAGGCTCGATAACCGCCGCCGGCAATATCACATCGCTTGCATTCTGCGCGTTCGGCAAGGGGTGGAACAAGAAGGACAAACACCTGTTCAATAACCCATATGCACAATTTGTGAAACTGACGGCAGAGTTGCGCAACTTATACAGGATAGACAAGAATAATTTTATTGCAACCCGCATAATGGCAGGCATATTGCATAGCTACGGAAATTCGGAGTACGCACCATACAGCGAACAGTTCTACATTGGCGGTGCCAACAGCCTGCGCGCCTTCACCGTGCGCACCGTGGGACCCGGAAGTTTCCACCCCGCTGCAGAGACGCGATACTCATACCTCGATGAAACAGGAACACTGAAACTTGAAGCAAACCTCGAATATCGTTTCCGCATAATTGCCGAGTTGCATGGTGCGCTCTTTGTTGATGCAGGAAACATCTGGCTCACAAAGAAAGAGGAGAGCCGCCCGGGTGGGGAAATAACCATGAAAAATTTTGCCAAGGATATTGCCCTGAACACCGGATTCGGTTTAAGATATGACCTTGATTTTCTTGTGTTGCGCCTCGACTTCGGACTGGGATTGCACGCACCATACAAGACAGAGAAGAGGGGTTACTTTAATCTATCTCCTTTTGGAGACGGCTTTGCATGGCACTTTGCCATAGGATACCCGTTCTAAACAATTATTTTTCAAAAAATGAAAAAAGAATACAAAATATTACTTAAAGAAAAACAAAATATCTATATTTGCAAAGTTACATACACAAAACAGAATAAACTTACTAATCCATTAAAATAAATCTAATATGAAACCTACACTTTTTGTTTTGGCTGCCGGCATGGGTAGCCGTTACGGTGGCTTGAAACAGTTGGACGGCCTGGGCCCCAACGGTGAAACAATCATGGACTACTCTATCTTCGATGCTATCCGCGCAGGATTCGGCAAGTTGGTGTTCGTTATCCGCAAGGATTTTGAGCAGGACTTCCGCGAGAAGGTATTGAGCAAATACGAGGGACACATTCCCACAGAATTGGTTTTCCAGGCTATTGACAACCTGCCCGCAGGCTTCACAGCTCCCGCAGAGCGCACAAAGCCTTGGGGTACCAACCACGCAGTGCTCATGGGCAAGGACGTAATTAAAGAGCCTTTTGCTGTTATCAACGCCGACGACTTCTATGGTCGTGATGCTTTTGCCGTTATGGGCAAATGGCTGAGCGAGCTCCCCGAGGGCAGCACCGGAAAATACAGCATGGTAGGTTTCCGCATCTGCAACACATTGAGCGAGAATGGTAGCGTTGCACGCGGTGTATGTTCAAAGAACAACCAGGAACAGCTCACCGGTGTTGTTGAACGCACCGAGATTATGCGCGTTGATGGCGACATCTGCTACAAGAACGAAGAGGGTGGCTGGACAGCTGTTGGCGAGCAAACTCCCGTTTCTATGAACTTCTGGGGTTTCACACCCGATTATTTCAAATACAGCGAGGAGCAGTTTGTTGATTTCTTGAAAGAGAATGCCGACAAGCCCAAAGCAGAGTATTTCATTCCTTTGGTAGTAGATAACCTCATCAACAGCGGTGAGGCTACATGCGAGGTTCTCGACACAACAGCGAAATGGTTCGGTGTTACATACGCTGCCGACCGCCCCGCTACCGTTGAGAAGATTCAGTCTCTTGTTGAAGCAGGCGAATATCCCAACAAGTTGTTCTAATAGAATTCCTGAACATATCAAAAAACAACAATCAAGCCTTGCGAGGCTTGATTGTTGTTTTATATTGAATACGCTGCAATGCGCGGTCCCCTACCCGAGCTGTAGAGGCAGACATAAACAACAAAAGGTCTTGCTGTTGCAAGACCTTTTGTTGGGCTACCCGGACTCGAACCAGGAAAGGCAGGACCAGAATCTGCAGTGTTACCATTACACCATAGCCCAATGCTCAAATGCGATGCAAAGATACAACAAATCTCGTTAAAAAAAACATTTTCCCCATTTTTTTATTCAAAAACCTCAAAAAAAATATCTCACATTGTAGTTTTAGTGTAAAATCGCCTATCTTTGGGGCGGCAAGCCACACTCGCACAAATAAAACGGTGACGAAGAGGCGGAGGACAAGAAGTGCAGCTTGTACAAAATCGGACAGACAAGCATGCCATTTTGGCAGAATTATTGTAAAAACACCATTGGCACACTATTTGTTCTACCTCATATATATAATGAATAGAAAATTTTTACGATGCAAAAAGAAAATAAAACAGCTAAAGAGCTTATTGAAAAAATAGCAGAAGCTATTCAGGAGAAAAAAGGAAAGGGAATAACCATTGTGGATATGGAGAATCTGGGGAACAGCATATGCGATTATTTTGTTATATGTCAAGGAAACTCCCCGGCTCAGGTTAGCGCCATAACCGATTCCATTGAGGACATGGTGAGAGTGGATTGCAAGCGCAAACCTTACGCAATAGACGGCTTGCGCAACGCCCAATGGGTGGCGATGGACTACGGTGATGTGCTTGTACACATTTTCCTGCCCGACGTGCGCACTTTCTACGATATTGAGCACTTGTGGGCCGATGCCAAGATTACTAATATCCCCGATTTAGACTGATTATATGAGCGAGAAAAAAATACAAAAGCCACAATTCAATTTTACATGGTTCTACATTGTTGCAGGAGCCGTGTTGCTATTCTTTTATTTATGGGGCGGCGATGATGGCTCACTGAAAAAAGAGGTAATATACTCGGAGTTTAAGACCTATGTGGAGAAAGGGTATATATCGGACATCACCGTCTATGACAAGAAAGATGTTGAAGCCAAGCTATACCCCGACTCGGCAAAATATGTATTCCCCGGCAAGGTGGATAAGATAGGCGAGGAACCTATGGTGTTCCTGCAAACAGGCTCTATCGAGAATTTTGAAAAATTCATTGAGGAGCAGGAAGCCGAAGGCAAATACAAAGGCACGCTTAAGTTTGAGGAAAAGCCCGACTTCTGGGCTGGATTTATGTGGAACATACTGCCCATAGTGTTTTTTGTGGGTGTGTGGATTTTCCTCTTGCGCCGAATGAGTGGTGGCGGAGCGCAAGGCGGCGTATTCAACGTGGGTAAATCACAAGCAAAGCTTTTTGAAAAGAACGATGGCAACCGCATAACATTCAAAGATGTTGCGGGACAGGAGGGAGCAAAGCAAGAGGTAAAAGAGATTGTGGATTTTCTTAAAAACCCCACTCGTTATACCGAGCTTGGCGGAAAGATTCCCAAAGGAGCACTCCTTGTAGGCCCCCCGGGAACCGGAAAAACCCTACTGGCAAAAGCTGTGGCAGGCGAAGCCAACGTGCCTTTCTTCTCACTCTCGGGCTCCGACTTTGTGGAGATGTTTGTGGGCGTGGGAGCTTCCCGTGTGCGCGACCTTTTCC